>NZ_JBFUKU010000276.1:0-6942 GCF_056400685.1 Pseudomonas sp. P5_A12
GGTGGCTGGAGCTGGGCGTGTAGCGAGTACTAGCAGGGGTTTGGCGGGACARTCGCCTGCGACGGAACTGACTGTGCAGGCGCGCAAGCAGACAAGATCAGGCCAGAGGAAGCGACGTTGAGGGGGATGAGTACGCAAGTTGAATTCATGATGGGGCCGACACTCTTTTTATTTTTTGGCATGAACAGTCGACGTATCGTCTGTCGTCGTACAACTGCGCCATTTATATCTAGTTACATGATGGGCTGTCAATATCCAAAATTGCCGTTGGTCTTGACGAGAATTGCTTGTGAAAAATTTGATTTCTTACAGAACTCGGTAGCTGCAGGATCATCAATCGTGTGAATTGTCGGGGATTAACGACGGGATGTGAGGTCTTGGGGTGTCCGGGCATGTTGTACGACGACGCATGTTTACGGTACGAAAGCAGGACTTTCACCAGCAAAAATGGGTTGCTCCCGCACCCATTCAGGCAAAAAGCCACCTATTTCGAGGGATATCCCCCACCACTAAAATGTTTCAACTGAGAAACACTACCAATCAACTACTTAATAAATCTGAGTTTTTTCCTCAATTTTGCCCTTGGCCCGGATTTTGCCCCAACCCCTTGCAGCGCAGTAGCTGTCGTTTCCGTTGGGGACGGCGGAGTTCGCCATTTGGCATGACTTGAGGGGAACACAATGAAAAACGCTGCATCGGCGTTCAGTTCGCTCAACTACCTGAGTACATGTGGCGTAGCCACTGTCATTTTCTGCAGTCTGGCTACCGTCAGCGCAGCACCGCTTGATGATGTAAGCCCGCCACCGCCCACGGATCCTTCGGCCTACAGCAATCCGCCCGCTGATCCAAAAGCTGCGATGGACGCCCTGGAAGCATTGCCGGAAGCCAACCAGGGCTCGATTGCCTTGCCCAACGGCGTGTACGGCGACCGTGACACGCCGCGTGCAGAAAACGTGCTGCCACCAAGCGTGCAGACCTCGTACAACTTCCCCACCAACGGTAAACCCAGCCCCTTGTTCGGGGCGCTACCCTTTACCCAGCAATTGCTGCTGTTCGAGGAATTCGGCACGGAGAAACTCGACCCGACGATCCCGGCGCCGCCCCTGACCTTCCCCGCCCCCACCGTCGGCCCGGCGCCTGCGCAAGACCCGAACAGCGTTGCTCGCAGCGCCCCGTCGAGTGCCGCGCTGGATGCGTTCATGCGCCAGCCTGGCCTGTTTCCGTTCCCGTCGCAATTCTCCAACGTACTGGACCGCAACCCGTGGAAAGCGCAGATCGAAACCTTCCTCAACCGCCATCCCGTGGGTTCGCCGGCCGAAGGGCGGCCACCGGGAAAAGGCTGGTCGCATCAGCGTTGGAACGAGTTCTACCCACAAGTCGCCTACAAAACCGTGCAAGTGGGCGCTCGGGTCAACACCGGCATGCGCGACCGCAGGCAATTGCACAACTACGCCGTCGGTGAGTTCGGGCCGGGCGGGCTCTACTATCAGACTTCTGACATCCCGACCACGACGGGCACCACCAAAGGCATCGATACGCGCTTCCACCCAAATTTTCCGTTGCAAAATCACAACGCCCTGTGGACCTTCGACGGCACCTTTCCGGCCAAACTGCTGATGGTGCGCTATGGCCAACCGGTGCTGATGCGTCACTACAACGCCTTGCCGATCGACCCTGCAGCCAATATGGGCTTCGGTCTGCATACCATCAGCACCCACGAACACAACGGCCACTCCCCCGCTGAAAGCGATGGCTACACCAACGCATTTTTCTTTCCGGGGCAGTACTACGACTACCGCTGGCCGCTGCAGCTGGCCGGTTACGACACCATCAACACCGACGCCCATGACCCTCGCGCGGCGTTCCCCTGCGCACCGGGCGAAACGCTGTACGTCAACGACGCCAGCCCCGGCCTGAAAACCTGCGACAACGGCAAAATCAAGATTCGTGGCGACTGGCGTGAAACCATGAGTACGCATTGGTTCCACGACCACATGCTCGATTTCACCGCGCAGAACGTCTACAAGGGCAACGCGGTGATGATGAACTACTACAGCGCTTTGGATCGCGGTAACGAAGCGCTGGAGGACGGGGTCAATTTGCGCCTGCCCAGCGGTTCGGCGATGCCCTGGGGCAACCGTGACTACGACGTCAATCTGGTGCTCGCGGACAAGGCCTGGGACGCCAACGGTCAGTTGTGGTTCAACCCATTCAACACCGACGGCTTTCTTGGCGACCAGATGCTGGTCAACTGGCAGTACGAGCCGCGCCTGAAAGTGCGCGCACGTAGCTACCGTTTCCGCATTCTCAACGGCTCGGTGTCGCGTTACTTCAAGATTGCCGTGGTGCGTGAAATCGCCGGTAGCGGCGGCGAATTCCAGGGGCCTAAAGGCTCGGGTGTGTCCTATGCCCGCGTGCCATTTCACATGATCGGCAATGACGGCAACATCATGGAACATGCCATCCCCTTCGACGGCAGCATGGACCTGGACGGTGACGGCGATAAACAGCGGCACAACGCGATCCTGCCGACGCAGGCGATTGCCGAGCGTTACGACATCATCATCAACTTCGCAAAAAACGGGATCAAGCCCGGCGACAAGCTGTATTTCGTCAACCTGATGGAACACCAGACCGGCAAGGGCCCGCAGACAGAGGAAGTGAGCCTGACCGACGTGCTGTCCGAGGAGTACAAGGCCGAGATCAAGCAAACCAGTAAAGGGCCGATGTGGGACAAGGGCGACCCGGTGGTGGGCAAGTTCCTGCAGCTGTTGGTGCAACCTTACACCGGCCAGGACGTGAGCATGAACCCGGCCGACTATGAACCGGCCAAACCGGGCAAAGCGGCCGGCAAGAAAATGATCCCGCTGACCATCGACCGAGACAATGCCACCGACCAGGCCAAACTCAAAGTGGCGCGGCATCGCGAGTTCATTTTCGGTCGCTCCGATGGCACCGATGAAGCCCCCTGGACCGTCAAGACCGACGGCGGTTTCGGCTACGCCATGGATCCTCGCCGGATCAGCGCCGCCCCGCAATTGGCCAACGGCCCGACGGACGCCGGGTTCTCCGGCGACGGCACCCTCGAAGTTTGGAAAATAAAGAACGGCGGTAACGGCTGGAGCCACCCGGTGCACGTGCATTTCGAAGAAGGCATCATCCTCAGCCGCGACGGCAAGGCACCCGCGGAATGGGAAAAATGGGCGCGCAAGGACGTGTATCGCGTTGGCGCAGAGATCGACAGTTCTGTGGAAATCGACGTAGCGCTGCACTTCCGCGAGTTCGCCGGTACGTTCGTCGAGCACTGCCACAACACCCAGCACGAGGACACTTCCATGTTGCTGCGTTGGGATATTGAACATCCCGGCCAGTTCCAGTTGATGCCAACACCCCTGCCGGGCTGGGACGGTGTCACCTACGTGGCCTCCGCGGCCCTGCCGACCTTCCGCACCGGTGGCGATGACGAAAATAACGAAGGCGATAACCAAAAACCGGTGGCCAACCCCGACAGCGCCACCAGCAACAACGGGCAACCGGTGAACATCAACGTGCTGGCCAACGACACCGACCCCGACGGTAATCTGCCGCTCAAAGTGGTGGACCTGAACCAGCCGGATTCGGGCAAGGGCACGGTCAGCACCGACGGTGTGCGGGTGATCTACACCCCTCCGCCCACCATCCCCGCGCCGTTCACCGCGACCTTCACCTATAACGCCAGCGACGCCAAGGATGCGGTGTCGAACCCGGCGACAGTGTCCGTGGCGGTGTCCGCTTCGGCGGTCAACGAAGACCTGGTGGTTACCAGCGCTGTAGTTACCGCCCGCAGCAACAGTCGCTACACCTGGGAACTGGCTGGCACCACCTCGCGAGGCACGGGCAACACCATCACGGCAACGGCCTCGACCACTGCGGGCCCGCTGAACCTTGGCACGGCGACCCTGACCCCGATCGGTACCGGCGCTCGCTGGCGAATATCGGTGACCACCACCGGCAGTGGCCCGTCGCCTAACCCGACCATCACCATTACCTCGGCGCTCGGCAAGTCGGTGACGGCACCGATTGTCTCTCACTGAGTCTTCAATAGAACGTCAACGGGAGAGAGCCTCAACAGTCTTTGAGGCGCTCTCCCGCTGATACAGCTTTAGCCCGGAACGAGATCAAACAGGGTCCGGAATCAATTGCACTGCGCTGCGCGATGGCAAGGTCGCTGAGGCGGACTTCTGGGCAAAACGCGAAACCGGGCGACTCAGACCATAATGCTCGCGCAGCGTACTGCCCGCATATTCATGGCGAAACAGCCCACGCTTGCGCAGGATCGGCAGCACTTCATCGAGGAACACTTCAAAGCCCTCCGGGAACGCTGGCGGCATCACATTGAAACCATCAGCGGCGCCACTGCGGAACCACTGCTCAATCAAGTCGGCAATCTGCACCGGTGTACCGACCGGAACCCAATGCCCCCGAGCACCAGCCAGGCGATTGATCAACTGGCGCAACGTCGGTTTCTCGCGGTCGACGATGTCGATGATCAGCTTGAAGCGACTGGACTGGCTCTCACTGCTGTCGAAATTGACCAGGTGGCGCGGGAATGGCGCATCCAGATCGTGACCGGACAGGTCGACACCCAACATGCGGCGCAATTGACCGAGTGAAACATGCGGCAGCACCAGATCGTTGAGCTCGTCGAACTTGCGTTGGGCTTCGGCTTCGGTGCTGCCAATGTACGGGCTGATGCCCGGGAGAATTTTCAGCTGGCCAGGATCGCGTCCCACCGCTTTCGCCCGAGCACGGATATCGTTGGCGAATTCGCTCGCGCTTTGCAGGGTCTGGTGCGCGGTGAAAATCGCTTCGGCGTGCCTGGAGGCGAAATCACGGCCATCCTCGGAAGACCCGGCCTGCACCTGCACCGGTCGCCCCTGTGGGGAGCGCGGCGAGTTGAAGGGGCCTTTGACTCTGTAGTAAGTGCCCACGTGGTTGATTGAATGCACCTTGTCGCTGTCGGCAAACACCCCGGACGTCTTGTCCAGCACCAGCGCATCGTCCTCCCAGCTGTCCCACAGGTCACCGACCACCTGCACGAACTCTTCGGCCTGAGCGTAGCGATCATGAGCCGACGGGTGTTGGTCCAGGCCAAAATTGGCGGCTGCTGCCGCCATGGAAGTGGTGACGATGTTCCAACCAGCGCGCCCCTTGCTGAGGTGATCCAGCGCACTGAACGAGCGGGCCAGGTTGTAAGGCTCGCTGTAGGTCGTGCTGGCCGTGGCGATCAGGCCGATGCGTTGGGTCACCGCAGCAATGGCCGCCAGCCAGGTAATGGGTTCGAAACGAATACGCAGACCTTCACGGCCGCTTTCGGCCAGTGACGGCGAATCCGCGAAGAAAATCGCATCAAGCTTCTCGCGTTCAGCGCGTAGCGCCAGTTGCTGGTAATAGCCGATGTCCATGGAAGCTTGCGGCACCGACTGCGGGTGACGCCAGGCGGCTTCGTGATGACCGTTCGGGTAGATGAAAAGGTTGAGGCTGAGCTGACGTTCGGACATTTCCCGTTCCTTGAAAAAAGCAGGCATAAAAATAGGCGCTTGCGTGCGGCGCGGAGGCTCAGTGCAGCTCGGCGAAATCGCTCAGCACATCGTCGCGCAGGGCGATGAATCGGGCGTCACTGCGGTTGCGCGGACGCGGCAGATCGATGTCGAGAATGCGCCGGATGCGGCCTGGGTTGGGTTGCATCACCACCACGCGATCGCCCAGGAATACCGCCTCATCCACATCGTGGGTGACCAGAATCATGGTGATTTTTTCCTTGGCCCAGATGTTTTGCAGCTCGCCTTGCAGGCGCGCACGGGTCAACGCGTCGAGCGCCCCCAGCGGTTCATCCAGCAAGAGCACGCTCGGTCGATTGACCAGGCCGCGGGCTATCGCCACGCGTTGCGCCATGCCGCCAGATATCTGATGCGGGTAGGCATCGATAAAGTCTTGCAGGCCGACCAGTTCAATGTGCTCGCGCACGGTGTCGCGTTTCTGCGCAGCGCTCAGGGGTGAATTCTTGAGCCCGACCGCAACGTTTTGCTCAACGTTGAGCCAAGGGAACAAACGGTGATCCTGAAACACGATGCCGCGTTCCAGGCCAGTGCCTTCGATGGGTTTGCCATCCAACAGGATGCGCCCGTCGTATTCTTCATCCAGGCCCAGAATCAGGCGCAGCAGCGTGGATTTGCCGCAGCCGCTGGCGCCGACGATGCTGATGAACTCGCCAGGCGCAATGTCGAGCTGGATGTTGTCGAGTACTTGCAACTGCGTCGAACTACCCGGTCGGGAAGCGAAACGCTTGCTGATGTTTTCCAGGGTCAGGCTGTTGTTGAGCATGTTGCGATCCTTTTGAAAGTGCCAATCAACGTGGTGCGATGCCATACAGGCGCTGCATCCGCCGCTCAAGTGTCCGGGCCAATGCGTTAAGGCCCCATCCCACCAGGCCGATAATCACCATTCCAAACAACACCAGGTCCATCATGAAATGTTCGCTGCCATCAATCAGCGTGTTGCCGATGCCCTCCCCCGATACCAACAGGTATTCAGCGCCGATGGTCGCCAGCCAGGAGTAGACCAGCGCCAGGTACAGCCCGGTAAAAATCGACGGCAAGGCGGCGGGCAGCATCACCCCGATGATGGTTTGCCAACGGGTGAAGCCGTACACCCGCGCCACTTCCAACAGGTTGGGCGGGACGTTGCGCAAACCGTCACAGGTATTGACCACCACCGGCACCAGTGCGGCCAATGACAGGAACACCACCTTGGCCACATCGCCCAGGCCGAACCACACCGAGATCAGCGGGATCCAGGCGAACAGGGATATTTGCTTGAAGGTGTTGAAGCTCGGACCCACTAAACGTTCGAAATGCCGCGACAGGCCCAACAGGCAACCCAGTACCAGGCCCAGTGTGGTCC
>NZ_JBFUKU010000277.1:0-6905 GCF_056400685.1 Pseudomonas sp. P5_A12
ACTCATCGCACTGCCTTAACTTCTGCCCATATCACTGCATTGTTGTTCGGTTTAACCGGTATTTTTGGCGCGCTGATTCATGCTAGCGCAAGTGTCATCACACTGGGGCGAGCAGGTTTTGCGGTACTTGCCCTAGCTGTTTACGCATTGATACAGAAACGACCAATTTTTCGCGGATTGAATAAATCCGTAGTCGGCATTTTTATTTTGTCCGGTCTCTTGCTGGCCGCCCACTGGGTAACCTTTTTCATCGCTATCAAGGTCGGAGGGGTCGCAGTGGCGACACTGGGTTTTGCGAGTTTCCCCGCTTTCATCGCGTTGCTCGATATCGCGGTGTTTCGTGATCGACTGCATTTCTCTGAAACTGTTCTGCTTTCCTTGGTCACACTTGGTTTAGTACTCGTGACGCCATCGTTCGGCCTCGGCGATCAAGGTACCGTGGGGTTATTGTGGGGGCTAGGTTCAGGGCTTTCGTTTGCGTTGTTGGCCATGACGAATCGACGCGCTGCGAAAGGGGTCGATGCCGTTCAGGTTTCATTTTGGCAAAACGTTACCGTTGCATGCGTGATGGTTCCATTCGCGGCTTCCGACCTGATCGAACTGCGTTCATTTGATTGGTTGAACCTGGCACTCTTGGGCATATTTTGCACCGGTTTGTCGCAGTACTTGTTTGTGAAAAGTCTTGAAGGGTTGAATGCTCGAAGTGCAGGGATGATCATTTCATTGGAACCCGTCTATGCCATTGCCTGTGCCTGGTGGTTATTCAACGAGGCGCCTTCCTACCGGATGCTTGCCGGGGCAACACTGATAGTTCTGGCGATCCTCCTATCAGCCCAAGTGAAATCACCAAGCGCCAGCACGATTTCACACTAATAACTCACAAGAGTTACCAGTACGAGCGCGCAAACAAGATTCGCGCTGAAGAAGAGCAGCCGCTTTCTTGAGGTTTGGTGACCCACGGCTGCGTGTTCGGCTTTCGCTTCCGGAGCGATCCGGGAGCTTTTTTCTATTCAGCAGAAGATATGGTTCTTCCCTTGGCTGACCTGGTTGGTCATCGGKTTTATCGTGTGCGCGTTAGGCGTCATGGTTGCGATACCCGCGCACCGTAGCGAGGTGCTTTCTACCGGAGCCTTGACGATCGTGATCATCGAATTGGGGGTAATGAGTACTCGTCGCCACGCCCAAAAGACGGCGTGGTCGTCCGCTTCAGCAAAGTCGTAATGGGATAGAGATTGATCCCCCCTGATCGAGCAGCGACGRCAGCCCAGCCGCCGCTGCTCGATTTTTTGAATATAAAAACGAATAAAGACAACGGATTATGACCTTATATATCGGTCGATATATGGACGCGTCCTATCGCTGGCACTTAGCTTCGAATCGCAAACTTCACTTTGATTTCAAATAAGGAAAACCAAAATGGGTCGGCTGACAGGCAAAGTAGCGTTGATCAGTGGTGGGGCAGGTGGCTGTGGCTTGGCCGTTTCACAATTGTTTGCAAGAGAGGGCGCGAAAGTAGCGATCCTGGATCTGCCTACCAGTCAGGGCGAAGCAGTCGCTGAACAGATTAATGCTGCCGGCGGCGTTGCTTGTTTCCTACCTGCGGATGTGTCGGTTGCCGATCAGGTCAATCGTGCGGTCGGGCAAGCCGAGGAGCGCTTTGGCGCTATTACCGTTTTGATGAACCATGCAGGGACAATCTCTGCCGGGCCTTTCCTGGAAACCAGCGAGGCTGACTGGGATCGCCTGATGAGCATCAACGTCAAGAGCATGTTTCTCGTAACCAAGGCTGTCCTGCCGGGAATGATCGAGGCGGGCGGCGGCAGCATCATCTGCACCTCTTCCATCTCTGGTGTGGTCGGCACGCCCATGGAGGTTCTGTACTGCACCACGAAGGGCGCCTGCCATATGTTCTCGCGGGCCATTTCGGTCGAGTATCGCGATCGGAACATTCGCAGCAACGCCATTTGCCCTGGTTTTATCAGTACTGCACATGGTCAGCGCGAACTTGATCTGCTGCGCCGATTTGGTGTGGACGCATCCGATGAGGCAATCGGCGCGATGCAAGGCCGACTGTGTGAACCCGGCGAAGTAGCATCGGCGGCCCTGTTCCTTGCCAGCGATGATTCGAGTTTCGTCAACGGCACGCATCTGTTCGTCGATAACGGATATACCGCGCTCTAAGTCAGAACACTGACCACCAATAATAAAATCGTTTGCACCTGAATTCTGCCAAACAACAACACTTAAATAGCAGAGGCAGCAATGGAACATATAGGTACGTATGTCATTTATATCATCATGGTGTGCGCCGTTATTGGCGGTATAGCCTCCATCGTTAACGCAGAGTCGGAACTCGGTAAAGAATTCAACGCCGGCATTCATAGCATTGGCCCGATCTTCCTGCCTGTTGCAGGTATCATGGCCGCGATCCCCTTTATCTCTAGTTTCATTAGCCAGGTTCTGGCGCCGATATTTCTCGCCATGGGCTCGGATGCCGGTATCGCTGGGCCGATCTTCATCGCCTCCGATCTTGGCGGCTATCAGTTGGCTCATGCCCTGTCACAAAGTCCCGAGGGTTGGATCCTGGGGCTGATAACCGGGTTCCAGTCCGGCTCGACCGTGATTTTCGTCATCCCCGTCGGTCTGGCAATGCTCAACAAGGCCGATCACAAGTACATGGCGCTGGGTATCATGGCGGGTCTGCTGAGCATTCCGATCAGCATCATTATTATCGCGATGGCAATGCAGTTTCTTGGATTAGGAGTGCGTCCAGRCATCGCCACGGCAGGCGAAGCCACCCAGGCCCTACATTTCAACCTCGGGATGCTGCTTCAAAACCTAATGCCGTTGATTCTGTTCTGTGCTGCGTTGGCCGCAGCGTTGCGTTTCTTCCCTAACCTGATGGTGCTGCTGTTCCTGAGACTCGGACAGGTTGTATATGGGATCGTGACTCTGGTATTGGTGGCCTCGATCGTCGAGTACTTCACTTCGTTTTTCAGTTCTGTATTTGGTACTTGGGGTTTCGCCCCCATCATCGCCGATAAGGAAGACCAATTCCGCGCGCTGGAAATCGCTGGCTATGTTGGCATCATGTTGTGCGGTGCCTTCCCAATGGTCTACCTGATCAAGCGTTTCCTTTCCCAACCCATAGAGAAAGTGGCGGGTGCGTTGGGGCTTTCTCCCGTAGGTGCTGCAGGTCTGCTTGCGGCGTCAGCCAACATATTGGCAATGTTCCGACTGGTTGCCGACATGCCGCCCAAGGACAAAGTGCTGGTGATCGCCTTTTCCGTTTGTGCAGCGTTTACTTTTGGTGACCATCTCGCTTACTCCGCCAACTTCCAGCCTTCGCTCATTCTTCCGCTAATCATCGGCAAACTGAGCGGCGGCCTGATCGGTATGATGCTCGCGTATTGGCTTGCAGTGCCCAAGGCACTTGAGCTCGGTGAGAAGGACAGCGCGCAGAGTGCGCTCGGCACTGTCCCTGAGTTGACCTGATATACGCAGGGGTGATGTAACGCACGATGGTCTCCGTGACCATCGTACGTTTACATTTGAGTCCGCCTGAGCCGTTCTTTAAGAGGAAGTGTCGCTAGCATGAGAGCCGATGACGCGCAGATGCTATCAACCCTGATCAGTGCCGTTGGCTCCGATCGCTTGGGAACATCTATTGATTCAGTCCTGCGAAATACGCTGGGTTTCGATATGAGCTGCGGGTATCTCTTCCGCTTCAACCGCGCGCCGATCCTGATACACAACGGCTACAACAAGTCGGTGCCAGAGAGGACGCTTAACGCCTATGTTCGCGGTGGTTACCTGCTTGATCCCTTCTACGTCGCCTGCATTAATAATCATCCGGCCGGCCTTTGGCGGATGAGCGACCTGGCACCTGACAGCTTCTTTGCTTCGGGGTTTTCGATTTCCAAGGATTTGCATCCGTGTGTGTCTTCCGAGCATGGCACCCTGATAGAGGAAATAGGTTTCATCATCCCCGTTCAACCAAGGGTCGCCATCGTTTATTCGTTGATGAGGAACCTCAGGAATGGCGCCTTTCTGTCGAACGAGTTGAAAGCGCTCGAAACGCTTGCCCCTATCATCAATTCGTTATTGGAGCTGCATTGCCGGCTAAAGCACGGCGATTTTTATGCCGGCCCGGAGAGCACGGAWGCGAGATCGGAGGATGCGTTCATGCACATCCTCCAAGGGCAGCTGACCGAGACGCAGCGATACATCGCCAAGTTGATCTTGCAAGGCCATAGCAATACGTCTATCGCGGCCGTGTTGAACATCTCGGAAGGCACCGTGAAGGTTCACAAGCACAATATTTATCAGCGCCTAAATATTTCCACGAACGCCGAGCTTTTCCGGCGCTTCATCAGCTATCTGACCGGGCCACTCTGAAAAGACAGTGGTTTTCGCAATTGGGCACAAGGAGTTTTTAATGTGCTTCCTATACATGGCCGATCCGGCCGATGCACAGAAGTGGCGCGACGGCCTGTCATCGATGGCGCCTGGATTGGAATTTCGCCAGTGGCCTGATGTTGGTAACCCCACAGAGATTGGTTACCTCTTGGCTTGGGAGCCTCCGGCCAACCTTGCTGAACAATTTCCCAATCTTCGCGTCCTTTATTCGGCGGGGGCGGGCGTTGATCAGTTCGATTTGGTCGGTTTGCCCGCAGGGGTATCGTTGGTTCGGCTGGTTGATTCCTCGATGGCTGACATCATGGCCGAGTATGTTTTGTTTGCTGTCCTTGCCTTGCACCGGGACATCCTCGCGTACCAGGAGGATCAACGCAGTGGTCGTTGGCAGCCAAGGCCGATCGTGCACGCTTCGAAGCGGCGTGTGGGTGTCATGGGGCTAGGTCATCTAGGGCGAGCCGCACTTGCTCGCCTAGAACCTTTGGGGTTTCAGCTCAGTGGTTGGAATCGCTCTTTGAAGGATGTTCCTGGTGGACGTTGCTACGTTGGCCCGCAGCAGCTGAATGAGTTTTTGGCCCAGTGCGACATACTCGTGAACATGCTGCCGCTGACCCCCGAAACAAACGCAATACTTAATGCTGCTACGCTCGCTTGTCTGCCTAATGGCGCGGGATTGGTTAATGTGGGGCGGGGTGCCCATATCGTTGAGCAGGATTTGCTTGCTGCACTGAACGAAGGTCGTGTGGGTGGCGCGGTGTTGGATGTCCTTGCGCAGGAGCCTCCATCTCCCAATAGCCCTTTTCTGAAACATCCACGGATTCTCCTGACTCCGCATATCGCTAGCGATGTGCAGGTGGAAGGTGGTGTAGCGGTGATCGTCGAGAACCTTCGAAGAGAACGTGAGGGGGCACCGTTTCTGAATTTGGTTGATCGGTCGAGAGGCTATTAGATCTAACTTAGAGGGGGCGCGCGTGCGCCAATTCGAGGATGCGAAATGACGTACCGAACAGGTAGAGAAGCTTTTATACACGGCATTCGGACGCTCATCCCACTAACTCCCGGAGTCGTTCCATTTGGGCTGATTACCGGGGTGATGGCTGTCGAAATGGGAATGTCGCCAGCCATGAGTATCGGAATGACTTTGCTCTTCTACTCCGGCTCCGCTCAGCTGGTTGCACTCCAGCTACTTCAGAATGGTGCGTTGCCAGTTACGATTGTGGCCACGGCCTTGATCATCAACTTGCGCTTCATCATGTACAGCGCTTCGTTAGCCCCTTACCTGCACCATTTGCCTCGACGCTGGACGTGGCCTGTTTCTTACCTGCTTTCTGACCAGTCCTATGCGCTTTGCAGTCTGAAGTTCTCGTCAGGAGAACTCGGTCGGTTCGCGCCTCATTTTTATGCCGGGACAGCTTTTGCCATGTGGCTGACCTGGCAGCTCTCGGTTTTTGCCGGGGTGTATCTCGGCGCGAGCATCCCGGAGACGTGGTCGTTGACCTTTGCAGTACCGCTTTCTTTTTTAGCGCTACTCGTTCCGAGCATACGGGGTTCGGCGAGCTTGGGGGCTGCAGTCGTAGGGGGGCTGATCGCAGTGTTTGCCGTAAAGCTGCCCTACAACCTTGGATTGGTAACGGCTTCCATAGGGGGAGTCATTGCAGGGTTATTGATTGAAAGCATTCGAAAAAAAACGTTGAGYAGTGCTTCAGTCAATAACGTCGGGAGGGAGTCGCGATGAGTGATTGGTCTTTGTGGGTAATGTTTCTAGCGGTCGGCATAGGAACGTTTGTCATGCGACTTTCCTTTGTCGAGCTTTATGGACGATGGCGAATTCCTACGCTGCTAAGTCGAGCCTTGGTGTATGTGCCAGCGAGTGTGTTGGCAGCGCTGGTTCTACCCGCAGTAGTGTACCCCCATGGACAGGGTGAGTTTGCGTTCGATAATCCTCAGATACCGGCTGCGATTATTGCTGCCTGGATCGCCTGGAAGACTCGAAGCACAGTCCTGACACTTGCAGTAGGTATGGCGACTCTATGGGGGCTTAAGATCCTAGCTTTGTAACCCTACTAAGCATCTAGCTGCCGCTCACTCCAGCACCATCAGCACCGCGAGCGTTATGTTGAGAACTCTTCGTTTTTGCTGATTTGTGTCCAAAGCGCCACGAACGTTGCCGGCGACCTCCGCTGAGCCCCGCTGTTCGACCCACAGCGTCAATTCCATGATCGCGGCTTCGAGCGCCACTTGGTTTTGATTGATCTTGAAGAGTAGGGAAGGGAGTAGGTCTGGGTTCGACTTTGTGATTCCTCCGTGGAAGACATCAGCGTAGCAGCGGAGAGAACTGCTGGATCTTTCTAGTAGGACAGAGCACATCACATCAGCTTTTTGCGATTCAGCGAACCGTTCATAGGCCGCCTGTGCTTGTCATCGGAAACCGATGATGAAGACTTGCTGTGGTGGCTCATAGCCGCTAATAGTGAGGAGGTGCTTGGAGA
>NZ_JBFUKU010000278.1:0-6893 GCF_056400685.1 Pseudomonas sp. P5_A12
ATGTTCCACCGATCTGCCGCAAAGCTGCATGACTCGCGGGCTACAAGCCTGAAAGCAAAGGGAAAAACGCCAAACTCAAGCACGACGAACGACTCTACGCCCCGCTCGCCCCTGCGACCTTTAGACCAATGGACGAGAATTGTCATGCATGAACCATCGGCAGATTGCCAGCTACCTATGTATAATGCCGCCGCTGACTAAAGGGTCACGAACGCTGGACGGCTCTATGATGAGCCTTTCCGCTGGAAAAGCCGGCCTGTTACCGCAGCCCGAACGCTTGACGCCCTAACTGATGCACCCAACATCACAGCAACGAAATCTCGATATTCGGCTCATGGATGACTTTGAACGAACGCGCTTACCCGGCGCCCCTCGAGTTTCTGCGCACGCTTTAGCAAAGAAGAGAGAGTTAATCCGAATATGCCCACCCGCTCGAAGATCATCTATACCTTCACCGACGAAGCCCCAGCCCTCGCCACCTATTCACTGTTGCCTATCGTAGAGGCGTTCACCGCCTCGGCTGATATCGCCGTTGAAACCCGCGATATCTCTCTTGCAGGACGCATTCTGGCCAGCTTCCCCGAGCAACTGGGTGATAAAGCCGTAGCCGACCACCTCGCCGAACTGGGCGACCTGGCCGTTACGCCAGAAGCCAACATCATCAAGCTGCCGAACATCAGTGCTTCCGTTCCGCAACTGCAAGCAGCCATCAAAGAACTGCAAGCCCAGGGTTTCGCACTTCCTGACTACCCGGAAACCGTGACCAGCGACGCCGACAAGCTCGCCAAGTCGCGTTACGACAAGATCAAGGGCAGCGCCGTGAACCCGGTTCTGCGCGAAGGCAACTCCGATCGTCGTGCGCCACTGTCGGTCAAGAACTACGCACGCAAGCACCCGCACAAAATGGGCGCCTGGGCTGCTGACTCCAAGTCCCACGTCGCTCACATGAGCACCGGCGATTTCTACGGCAGCGAAAAAGCCGCCCTGATCGACGCTGCTGATGCCGTCAAAATCGAACTGATCGCTCAAGACGGCACCACCACCGTCCTGAAAGAAAAAACCACCGTACAAGCCGGTGAGATCCTCGATTGCGCGGTCTTGAGCAAAAACGCTCTGCGCAGCTTCATCGCTGCCGAGATCGAAGACGCCAAAGCCAAAGGCGTGCTGCTGTCGGTTCACCTCAAAGCCACCATGATGAAGGTCTCCGACCCGATCATGTTCGGCCAGATCGTTGCCGAGTTCTATAAAGACGCACTGGCCAAGCACGCTGACGTGCTGGCACAGATCGGCTTCAACCTGAACAACGGCATCGGCGACCTGTACGCTCGCATCAAAGCCCTGCCGGCTGAACAGCAAGCTGCCATCGAAGCCGACATTCAGGCGGTCTACGCCGTTCGTCCGTCGCTGGCCATGGTCAACTCCGACAAAGGCATCACCAACCTGCACGTGCCGAGCGACGTCATCGTCGACGCCTCGATGCCGGCAATGATCCGTGACTCCGGCAAAATGTGGGGCACTGACGGCCAGCTGCACGACACCAAGGCGGTGATCCCGGATCGCTGCTACGCGACCATCTACCAGGCGGTCATCGAAGACTGCAAGGCAAACGGCGCTTTCGACCCAACCACCATGGGCAGCGTGCCAAACGTCGGCCTGATGGCGAAAAAGGCCGAAGAGTACGGTTCGCACGACAAGACTTTCCAGATCAAGGCCAACGGCGTTGTCCGCGTTACCGACAGCAAAGGCGCCCTGCTGCTGGAGCAATCGGTTGAAGTCGGCGACATCTTCCGCATGTGCCAGACTAAAGACGCGCCGATCCAGGACTGGGTCAAACTCGCCGTCAACCGTGCTCGCGCAAGCAGCACCCCAGCGATTTTCTGGCTGGACCCGATGCGCGCTCACGACGGCGTAGTGATCGAGAAAGTTCAGGCTTACCTGAAGGATCACGACACTGCCGGCCTGGACATCCAGATCATGGCGCCAGTTGACGCGATGAAGTTCACCCTGGACCGCACTCGCGAAGGCAAGGACACCATCTCGGTGACCGGCAACGTATTGCGCGACTACCTGACTGACCTGTTCCCGATCATGGAACTGGGCACCAGCGCCAAGATGCTGTCGATCGTTCCGCTGATGAATGGCGGCGGTCTGTTCGAAACCGGCGCTGGCGGCTCGGCACCGAAGCACGTCCAACAGCTGCTGGAAGAAAACTTCCTGCGCTGGGATTCCCTGGGCGAGTTCCTGGCCCTGGCCGCGTCCCTTGAGCACCTGGGTGTGACCTACAACAACCCTAAGGCGCTGGTTCTGGCCAAGACCCTGGACCAGGCCACCGGCCAGTTCCTGGACAACAACAAGTCGCCATCGCGCAAAGTCGGCAACATCGACAACCGCGGCAGCCACTTCTACCTGGCGCTGTACTGGGCTCAAGCCCTGGCCGCCCAGACTGAAGACGCTGCACTGCAAGCGCAGTTCACAACTCTGGCCAAAACCCTGACCGAGAACGAAGCAACCATCGTTGCCGAACTCAACGCCGTTCAGGGCAAGCCAGTGGACATCGGTGGTTACTACCACGCCGATGCCGAGCTGATCAGCAAGGCCATGCGCCCTAGCGCAACCTTCAACGCGGCTGTTGCTGCGCTGGTTTAAGGTTGTAAGGATGCAAAGAAGCCCCGGCCCCGTGCCGGGGTTTCTGTTTGTGGCACACAGTTCGTGTAGCAGCTGTCGAGCACCGCGGTGGCTACTGCGAAGCAGTCGTAAAACCAGACACCTCGGTCTTTCATATAAACCGCGGTGGCTGGATTGGCGACTGCTTCGCAGTCGAACGCAGCCTCGCAGGCTCGACAGCTGCTACAAACAACACACACAACATCGAGGAAGGTTAATGGACTGGAAACCCCACATCACCGTCGCCACCATCGTCGAAGACAATGGCCGCTTCCTGATGGTTGAAGAACTCAAACATGGCCATGTCGTGCTCAATCAACCCGCCGGCCACCTGGACCCTGACGAAACGCTGACCGAAGCCGCCGTCCGCGAAACCCTGGAAGAAACTGGCTGGGACGTCGAGCCGACCGGCGTCGTCGGTATTTACCTCTACACCGCCCCCAGCAACGGCGTGACTTACCAGCGAGTCTGTTTCATTGCAAAACCGCTCAAACATCACCCGGACTATCAGCTGGATGACGGCATCGTCGGCGCCAAGTGGCTGACGCGTGACGAATTGCTGGAACAGCGCGCAAACTGGCGCAGTGAGCTGATCATCCGCTGCATCGATGATTATCTGGACGGTAAACACTTCGGCCTCGAATTGATCCGCCCTTCTCTTTAGCCTTGCGGGCTCCGGCCTGTTAGAATCGCGTCCTTTTTCAAGACACTCATTGAATCCCTATGCGTGATCCAGCCCCTTCTGACACACAAAAGAAGCGCGTCATTGTCGGTATGTCCGGCGGCGTGGACTCTTCCGTTTCCGCCCTCCTGCTGATCGAGCAGGGCTACGAGGTGGAAGGCCTGTTCATGAAGAACTGGGAAGAAGACGATGGAACGGAATACTGCACCGCCATGGACGACCTGGCGGACGCCCAGGCCGTGTGCGACAAAATTGGTATCAAGCTGCACACCGCCAACTTCGCCGCTGAGTACTGGGACAACGTGTTCGAGCACTTCCTGGCCGAATACAAGGCCGGGCGCACGCCAAACCCGGACATCCTGTGCAACCGCGAGATCAAGTTCAAGGCGTTCCTCGACTACGCCATGATGCTCGGAGCCGATCTGATCGCCACCGGCCACTATGTGCGTCGCCGCGATATCGACGGCCGTACTGAATTGCTCAAGGGCCTGGACGCGAACAAAGACCAGAGCTACTTCCTGCACGCCGTTGGCGGCGAACAGATCGCCAAGACCCTGTTCCCGGTCGGCGAACTGGAAAAGCCCGAAGTGCGCGCGATTGCCGAGAAATACGAGCTGGCGACTGCGAAGAAAAAGGACTCAACCGGCATCTGCTTTATCGGCGAACGCCGCTTCAGCGACTTCCTCAAGCAGTACCTGCCCGCGCAACCCGGCGAGATCAAGACCACCGAAGGTGAAGTGATCGGCCGTCACCACGGCTTGATGTACCACACCATCGGCCAGCGTCAGGGCCTGGGCATCGGCGGCTTGAAAGACGCCAGTGACGAACCGTGGTACGTGCTGATCAAGGACCTGGAACACAACGAACTGATCGTTGGCCAGGGCAATGACCACCCGTACCTGTTCTCCCGCGCCCTGCTCGCCTCGGACATCTATTGGGTCAATCCGATTGATTTGACCGAGCCGCGAAAGTTGACCGCCAAGGTCCGCTATCGCCAGAGCGATCAGCCGTGCACGCTGGAGAAAACCGCCACCGGCTATCGCGCGACCTTTGATGACCCGCAACGTGCGGTCACCCCAGGCCAGTCCGTGGTGTTCTATGACGGTGAAATCTGCCTGGGTGGCGGCGTGATCGAAATTGCCGAGCCGTGGACCAGCAAAGGCCAGCAACAATGAGCCCGACCCAGGAGCAACTGACGGCGCTGGGCGGCGTGTTTCTCGCCGCCGTCCTCGTCGACAAGATTGCCAAGAGCGGCCAGACCTCTGAAGCCGGCCTGACCTGCATGCTCGGCAGCCTGCTGATTCGTGACCCCAAGGACACGCTGGAAGTCTACGGTGGAGACGACATCAATCTGCGCGAAGGCTATCGCGCCTTGGTCGGCGCACTGGAACGCGACCCGAGCGCCCTTCAGCGCGAACCACTGCGTTACGCACTGGCGATGCTGGGGCTGGAGCGTCAGCTGGCCAAGCGCGGCGACATGCTGGAAGTAATCGGCAAGCGCTTGCCGCAGATCCAATCCCAGGTCGAACACTTCGGACCGGCCCATGAAAATGTGATCGCCGCATGCGGCGCACTGTATCAGGACACCCTGAGCACCTTGCGCCAACGGATTCAGGTCCACGGCGACATGCGTAACCTGCAACAGCCGAGCAACGCCTCGAAAATCCGCGCCCTGTTGCTGGCCGGCATTCGCTCGGCACGCCTTTGGCGGCAGTTAGGTGGTCATCGCTGGCAACTGGTGATCAGCCGCCGCAAGTTGTTGAAAGAGCTTTACCCCTTGATGCGTAACGAATAAGTCGCGCAGACAACTATTTACTCTGCATTACGCGTAATACGCCGGTCAGTTGGCAACGGACCGGCGGATATTTTCATGTATGATACGCGCCCCATTTCGTTGCCCGACTGTCCGAGAACACCCCATGCAGCTTTCTTCGCTCACTGCGGTTTCCCCTGTTGACGGCCGCTACGCCGGCAAAACCCAGGCCCTGCGCCCGATTTTCAGCGAATACGGCCTGATCCGTGCTCGCGTTCTGGTTGAAGTGCGCTGGCTCCAGCGCCTGGCCGCTCACTCTGCCATCAGCGAAGTGCCGGCGTTCTCCGCCGAAGCCAACGCTGTATTGAACACCCTGGCRGAAAACTTCTCTCTGGAGCACGCCGAGCGCGTCAAAGAGATCGAGCGCACCACCAACCACGACGTTAAAGCCATCGAATACCTGCTCAAAGAGCAAGCGGCCAAATTGCCGGAACTGGCTGCCGTCAGCGAATTCATCCACTTTGCCTGCACCAGCGAGGACATCAACAACCTGTCCCACGCCCTGATGCTGCGCGAAGGCCGTGATGACGTAATGCTGCCGCTGATGCGCCAGACCGCCGAAGCCATCCGCGAACTGGCCATCCGTTTCGCCGACGTGCCAATGCTGTCGCGCACCCACGGTCAGCCGGCTTCGCCGACCACCCTGGGTAAAGAGCTGGCGAACGTGGTTTACCGTCTGGAGCGTCAAATCGCTCAGGTCGCTGCCGTTCCGCTGCTGGGCAAGATCAACGGCGCAGTCGGCAACTACAACGCTCACCTGTCGGCCTACCCTGAGATCGACTGGGAAGAAAACGCCCGCGCCTTTATCGAAGACGAACTGGGCCTGGGTTTCAACCCGTACACCACGCAGATCGAACCGCACGACTACATTGCCGAGCTGTTCGACGCTATCGCGCGCTTCAACACCATCCTGATCGACTTCGACCGCGACATCTGGGGCTACATCTCCCTGGGTTATTTCAAACAGCGCACCATCGCTGGCGAAATCGGTTCGTCGACCATGCCGCACAAGGTCAACCCGATTGACTTCGAAAACTCCGAAGGCAACCTGGGCATCGCCAACGCACTGTTCCAGCACCTGGCGAGCAAACTGCCAATCTCCCGCTGGCAGCGCGACCTGACCGACTCCACCGTACTGCGTAACCTCGGTGTCGGCTTCGCCCACAGCGTGATCGCGTACGAAGCAAGCCTCAAAGGCATCAGCAAGCTTGAGCTCAACGCTCAGAAAATCGCTGCTGACCTGGACGCATGCTGGGAAGTCCTGGCCGAGCCGATCCAGACCGTGATGCGCCGCTACAACATCGAAAACCCGTACGAAAAGCTGAAAGAGTTGACGCGCGGCAAGGGCATCAGCCCTGAAGCGCTGCAAACTTTCATCGACGGACTGGACATGCCAGCCGCCGCCAAGGCCGAGCTGAAACTGCTCACCCCGGCCAACTACATCGGTAACGCTGTAGAGCAAGCCAAACGCATCTGATTGACCGCTGGACCTGATTGAGACGCCCGGCCGCGCCGGGCGTTTTTATTCATGTCTCAAAAGTGCTTTTTTTCAATAGGTTACACATGAATCCTGATATTCCTCTTCAACTTCTGGGCGGCATCACGGCACGCGAGTTCCTGCGCGACTACTGGCAGAAGAAACCGCTGCTGATCCGCCAGGCGATTCCTGATTTCGAAAGCCCGATCGACGCCGACGAACTGGCCGGCCTTGCACTGGAAGAAGAAGTCGAATCG
>NZ_JBFUKU010000279.1:0-6856 GCF_056400685.1 Pseudomonas sp. P5_A12
CGCCTTATCTGCACGCTGCTACGTGAAATCCGAGTCCGGAAGTCTCTGCCAAAAGTAAAGATTTCAATCTCGGACGCGTACTTTTCTGATGCGCAAACCATGGCTGACTTTTTCAACAGAATCGGCCATTTCCGGTCAGTCGTGACAGACTAAACTTGCCAGCGTGCCTCGCACGACTCCAGAACTTTTCCCTCGGCGTATCGGGTTCACCTTCTATCCTTCTCAATGCCGCATCTGTCGTATGTCATGTCGCCGATAATTGAGTACCTGCGACAGAATCACGCGACATCGTAAAGCCGTTACCATCATGCCCGAATGAGTCGTCGCATAACTCAGGAATTACGCGACGATATAATTGAAATTCCGCATTAAATTTCTGCCTCGTCGCCTTACTCAGCGCTCGGGTTGGTATTTTTCAAAATACTGTCCTGCTAACTTTTGCGCCGCTGCGAGTTGGGATTGGGATAGTTTATTAGCGGTCAAATCTCGAAGCTCAGTGGCGCTGGAAAATCCGTTTGCAACAGCGACAGATGCACACCTGGCGTGTTCACTGTCGAACGCTAGGGGAAATGGGCGTGAGCGATGTGCGAAACACTGATGCAGACGCCGGTGCCGGCGCATGTCATCGATAAAGGCATACGGAGAGCCAGTTGGCCCACGTCATGGTGGCCAAGTTTGCCGACCATCTGCCGCTCTATCGGCAAGAAAAAATCTTTAGCCGTGCCGGACTGCCCATTGCTCGCTCGACACTGCCGCAATCGGTTGCGCCCGCTGCAAGAAGGGTTAGGCCAATCAGCAAGCGCTTTATAGGTCAATCCCGTACAAGGCACGATAACAAGCTGCGTCATACTTCTTGGCCAATTTCTCATAGGCGCCGGTATGGGTGGGCAAGAGTTTCAAGCCCGCTTCATAGAAGCTTTCCCGAACATAGGTGCCAATGCTGTTGGTGCTTGCCTCCCACGCCATGTCATAACGAATTTTCTTGAGCTGGACGTTTTTGGGGTCAAGCAATTCCTTGGCTTGTTCCAACTCAACGGAACGGATGGCGACACATTGCGCAACGTCATCTTGATCAACCGGGAAATCAGCCGCGTTGGTGGCCGTGGCAAGGAGGGTAAGGGCAATCAGGGTGAGGAGTTTCATGGGGTGACTCCGGGTTGCTACTTAATGTTGGCGCATATGAACGCGAAGCACCGCGAGTATGCTCGACGCGGACTGTAGTCGCCTGAAATGATCGCTAACTTAAAATGGGATCCGTAGCGAATCCGCTGAATTTCCTCGCAGGAGGCATACCCTCAGTACCGTCCATACGTTACGCGCATCTTGTTTCTCTCCTTAGGACTAAAGTCATGCGGCCCGGCATTGCGCAGGCCGGACCGGCGGATAGCGGAGCTTGCCGCGCAGATCAAAAGGGGGAGTTTATAGATGGGGGTGCTGCCAACCTTTCATTTGGCGACAGCGCTTTATCACTTCATGACAATCCATGACCTTTCATCTTGAAATACGCATAGCGTTGATTGAGTCAGTTTTTACAGACAATCTAACGTAGCGCCAACGGTTAGGCGCTGGAAGCCTTCCTGAGCATGCAAGCGTGGCTTAACACCCCCCACCGCACAGTTTTTACAGATGGCTATGCACAGCACAACACCCCCCGCCGTGTTTTGCTTGCACCCCCGGGGGTGTTTTTTCAGCAGTATGGGGGGTAGCACCAGCACCACGGCCAAGGCTGAAGAAATCAATCAATGGCTAGTGATCTGACAGAGGCAAGAGCGCCACGCGAAGGTTTTGTGTGGGGTTGTGAGTGGGGTTGTGTTGTGTATATTTTTATAAATATATTTAAAACAATAGCTTGTAGCGATAAAAGCCCCGACTGGTTCGGGGATTTTTTTTGCCTGATCGTTCCCACGCTCTGCGTGGGAATGCAGCCGGGGACGCTCCGCGTCCCAGAAGCGGATGCAGAGCGTCCATTGATTCATTCCCACGCAGAGCGTGGGAACGATCATCGCGGTCTACCGATCAGCCAAAGCGATAAATGTCCATGCCCAGCGCACCCATGGTGAAACCCTGGTGGGTAATGCTGAACTCCCCCCCAGCCCCGCGAGCAAAGTACAACGGCAACAAATGCTCATCACTCGGGTGATTACGCACGGCATTCGGCGCTCGTTGACGATAATCGTGCAGCGCTGCTTCGTCGTTGGCCGCGAGTTTCTCGATCATCCAGTCGCGGAAGGATTTGGCCCATGGCTCGACGCTTTCCGGGCCCGCGTGCCAGTCCAGTTCGCGCAGGTTGTGCGTGATGCTGCCAGAACCGATCAGCAGCACACCGTGTTCACGCAGGCTAGCCAAGGCATGGCCGACACGGGTTTGCAGGGCAGGGCCGCCACGGGTGGGCAGCGAGACTTGCACCACGGGGATATCGGCTTGCGGATACATCAATTTCAAAGGCACCCACACACCGTGGTCGAACGGGCGTTTGGCATCGATGCGTGCCGGCAGATCGGCGGCTTTCAGTAACTCGACAACATCCGCCGCCAATTGGGGATCACCGGGTGCCGGGTATTGAACGTCGAACAGCGCCTGTGGAAAGCCGCCGAAGTCGTGCCAGGTTTCCGGTCGGGGATTGCCGCTGACCAACAGTTCATTACTTTCCCAGTGGGCGGATACAATCAAGATGGCTTTTGGGGTCGCAATTTGGGCGGCCAATCGAGCGAGAGCCGGCCCGCTGGCGCCGGGTTGCAGTGCCAGCATGGGAGAGCCATGGGATATGTATAGGCTAGGGAACATGAATGAGCTCCTGAGAGTAAGATGGCACCATCTTCAGTCAGATCATTGATCTAAATCTAATATAAGTTTTAGGGTCTTTTGATCGAATTTTTGGGATTAATTATGCAGCCGGAGTTTTGGCACAAACGATGGGCGTCGAATCAGATCGGCTTTCATCTGCCGGAGGTGAATCCTCATCTGCAGCGTTTTTGGCCACAATTGGGCCTGGAAGACGGCGCGCGCGTACTGGTGCCGCTGTGTGGAAAGAGTCTGGATTTGTTGTGGCTTGCACGCGAAGGCCATGAGGTATTGGGCGTTGAGCTCTCGGAAAAGGCCATTGAGGATTTCTTCAATGAGCATCAGCTGGATCCTGATGTCAGTGAGCAAGGGCCTTTCAAGGTTTACCGCGCAGGTTCTATCGAGTTGTGGTGTGGTGATTTCTTCGAGTTGACGGCCGGCGATGTCGCCGACTGCAGTGCTCTGTACGACCGAGCCGCGTTGATTGCCTTGCCACCGAAAATGCGTGAGCAGTACGCCGCGCACCTGAACCGGATTTTGCCGAAGGAATCGCTGGGGTTGATGATTACCCTGGACTACGACCAGACGCAGATGGACGGCCCGCCGTTTGCTGTGCTGGATGATGAAGTAAAGCGGTTGTTCGGTGGATCGTGGGCGCTGAAGATCCTGGAAGATCAGGATATTTTGAGTGCCAGCGGGAAATTCCTGGAGGCGGGTGTTACCCGGCTTGAAGAGCGGGTGTATCGGGTTTCCAGCCGCTGAATTGTGTTAGCAGTACCGGCCCCATCGCGAGCAGGCTCGCTCCCACACTAATTCTGTGTTGATCGCAGATCTCTGTAGGAGCTGGCTTGCCAGCGAAGGCGGCCTCGCGACGTGCGGCGCCAATGAAGACGCCTTCGCCGGCAAGCCGGCTCCTACGGATTTATGTGTAAATAAAAAAAGGCCCGCATCACTGCGGGCCTTCTATTTATTGCTGAACAATCAGCGCTGAAGTCGAGCCAGCGCGTTGATACGCTCTTCCAGCGGCGGGTGGCTCATGAACATCCGGGCGAACCCTTGCTTGATGCCACCGTTGATACCAAAGGCGTTCAGGGTGTCCGGCATGTGCACCGGCAGGCCCTGTTCGGCGCGCAGGCGTTGCAGTGCGCCGATCATCGCGGCAGTACCGGCCAGACGTGCACCGGCTTCGTCGGCACGGAATTCACGCTTGCGCGAGAACCACATGACGATGGAGCTGGCCAGAATGCCCAGGACCAGTTCGGCGAAGATGGTTGCTACATAGTAGGCAATACCCTGGCCTTCTTCGTTCTTGAAGATCACTTTGTCGACAAAGTTGCCGATGATCCGGGCGAAGAACATCACGAAGGTGTTCACCACGCCCTGAATCAACGCCAGGGTGACCATGTCGCCATTGGCTACGTGGCCGATTTCGTGGGCCAGGACGGCTTTCACTTCATCCGGCGAGAAACGCTCCAGCAAGCCCTGGCTGACCGCGACCAGTGCGTCGTTCTTGTTCCAGCCCGTAGCGAACGCGTTCGCCTCGTAGGCCGGGAAGATCCCGACTTCAGGCATCTTGATCCCGGCTTCCCGGGACAATTGCTCGACGGTTTGCAGCAGCCATTGCTCGTGACGGGTACGCGGCTGGGTGATGATCTGGGTGCTGGTGCTCATCTTCGCCATCCACTTGGAGATGAACAGCGAGAAAAGCGAACCGGCAAAACCAAAGACCGCACAGAAAATCAGCAGCTGATTGAGGTTCAGATCAACCCCGTTGGCCGCCATGAACCCGTTGAAGCCGAAAAGGCTCAGGGTGATGCTGGCAATCAGCACGACCGCCAGGTTAGTGGCCAAAAACAGCAGGATGCGCATCATGGTTGTAGAAATCTCCTTTTGCTAAAGATATAGCGTACTGCGGGGTATATAAGGTGCTGCAACGGGCTATACAACCGGGTGACTATTTCAAACTGTTTCCTACGGCAACAGTGTAGTCGCTTGCAGGGCATTTCCGACGCGGGCATGGGAAGTGTTTGACAGGCACAGCCCTAGGCAAGCCCCCGTGGTTGTTAGACGCGATGACCCAACAAGTGATCAGGCATTGCAGGAAACAAGGATGTACGGCCGGACGCAAAGATTTGTTTCTGAATTAATCGCCGTGCGACTTTTTCAAAAAGTCGCAMGGTGAGATACCCCTTACTGGCGGTAGGACTTGAGGAAGTTGCCGATCCGGCCAACGGCCATCTCCAGATCATCCACGCGCGGCAGGGTCACCACGCGGAAGTGGTCCGGCCAAGGCCAGTTGAAGGCTGTGCCCTGAACCACCAGCAGCTTCTCGGAGAGCAGCAGGTCGAGCACGAACTTTTCATCATTGTGGATCGGGCAGACTTTCGGGTCGATTCGCGGGAATGCATACAATGCGCCCATCGGCTTGACGCAGCTCACGCCCGGAATGTCGTTGAGCAGTTCCCAGGTGCGATTGCGCTGTTCCAGCAAGCGGCCCTGGGGCAGTACCAGGTCGTTGATGCTCTGGTAGCCGCCCAACGCGGTCTGGATCGCGTGCTGACTCGGCACGTTGGCACACAGGCGCATGTTGGCCAGCATGTCGATGCCTTCGATGTAGCTCTGTGCGTGATGTTTCGGGCCGGAGATGGCGATCCAGCCGGAACGGAAGCCCGCCACGCGATAGGACTTGGACAGACCGTTGAAGGTCAGGCACAGCAGGTCCGGGGCAAGGGATGCGGTGCAAATGTGCACGGCGTCGTCGTACAGGATCTTGTCGTAGATCTCGTCAGAGAACACCACCAGGTTGTGCTGACGGGCCAGTTCCAGCATGCCCAGCAACACTTCCTTCGAATACACCGCGCCGGTCGGGTTGTTCGGGTTGATGATCACCAGTGCCTTGGTGTTCGGGGTGATCTTGGCCTTGATGTCGGCCAGGTCCGGCCACCAGTTGGCTTGCTCGTCGCACAGGTAATGCACGGGGTTGCCGCCCGACAGGCTGACCGCGGCCGTCCATAGCGGATAGTCCGGGGCTGGCACCAGCACTTCGTCGCCGTTGTTGAGCAGGGCCTGCATCGACATCACGATCAGCTCGGAAACGCCGTTACCCAGGTAGATGTCTTCGATGCCGACGCCTTCAACCTGCTTCTGTTGGTAGTACTGCATCACGGCCTTGCGCGCGCTGAACAGGCCTTTGGAATCGCTATAGCCCTGGGCGGTCGGCAAGTTGCGGATCACGTCCTGGAGGATTTCGTCCGGCGCTTCGAAACCAAAAGGCGCCGGGTTGCCGATGTTCAGCTTGAGGATGCGATGGCCTTCCTCTTCCAGGCGTTTGGCGTGCTTGAGCACTGGGCCGCGAATGTCGTAGCAGACGTTGGCGAGCTTGTTCGATTTGCTGACCTGCATGGCGATGTGTTCCCGAAAATGAACGATCCAGGCGGCGTATGAACTACCGTACTGGGAATCCTGCGTATTCACACAGGCCTGACGCCTTGAGATGCAGCACCCATAAATCCGTTTGAATGCGCGTGGTCTGGCTGCCAGACTGGCGTTTGACGAGGCGCAATCATACGTGCCGCCTGATCCGTGGAAAAGGTACAGATCGGGCTTTTTCAGCTGCTGAGGTGTGAAGATGGAAAAGTTGGAAAAAACCCTGGAAGAATGGAAGGCGATGCTCGACCCGGAGCAGTACAACGTGTGCCGCCTCAAAGGCACCGAGCGACCGTTTTCCGGTAAATACAACGCCACCAAGACTGAAGGTGTTTACCACTGCTTCTGCTGCAAGGAGCCGCTGTTCGATTCGACCACCAAGTTTGACTCCGGCTGCGGCTGGCCGAGCTTCTACGCACCGATCGGCGACAGCGCGATGGTCGAGATCCGTGACGTCAGCCACGGCATGATCCGCACTGAAGTGGTCTGCGCCAAATGTGATGCACACCTTGGGCACGTGTTCCCGGATGGCCCACCCCCCACCGGTCTGCGTTATTGCATCAACTCCGTGTGTCTGGACCTGGTGCCGCGCGAATAATGTGAACCCTGCAGGAACCCGGCTTGCCGGCGATGGCGATCTCAAGTACGC
>NZ_JBFUKU010000280.1:0-6846 GCF_056400685.1 Pseudomonas sp. P5_A12
GATACGGGCTTGCTCCAGAGCCTCGGACAGGCGAATTTCCAGCACCAGTCGATTGGGCAGCCCGGTCAATGGATCGTAATGAGCCAGGTGTTGCAGGTAACTGGCGGAGGCTTTTTCCTCGGTGATGTCGCGCACCACACCCATCATTTTGACGGTGGCGTCGTGGTTGTTCCTGACCACGTTGCCGGTCTCTCGCAGCCAGTGAATGCTGCCGTCGGGCCAGACGACGCGGTATTCCTCGTCATGGTTTTCCCCGGTTTCCAGGCAGCGCAATTCCCCGGCGCGCACGTTGGCGCGGTCCTCCGGGTGTACGCAGGAACAAAACAGGGCGTAGGAGGGCGTCACTTCGCCGATCTTGAAGCCGAACATGCCGTAGATCGCGTCAGACCAGTAGAGTTTGTCGGTGTCGACGTCCCAATCCCACGTGCCGATGCGGGCGAAATATTGACTGCGTTTGAAGCGTTCCGCGTCGCCGTCCTGGCGCACCGACGGTCCCTCGGACAGGCTGGCAATCAGCGCACGACACTCGCCCAATTGTTTTTTCAGCGAGCGCTCTCGATAGATCATCGCGATGAGCAGGGCAAGCATGACTGAGCCAATGGCTGCGCTGATCCAGGCCAGGTTCATTCAGGGAGAGTCATTGGGTATGAAACCGAGGGAAACGTTGGTGCTTATGTTAGTTCACCGGACCGCTTGGTTGCAGTCGCTTTCTTTCCAGCGAGCGCCAGCACTCGAAGTGTTGCGGTTTCCCCATCCCGATAAAGGCACCTTTAGAGTTGCAAGCAGGATGATTTTCTGGGAAAACCACGTCCCTCGAATACCGCAAACAGACCACATCGTCATGAATGAAGAACTGCAAATCATCGACATCCAGCCCGGTGACGGCAAAGCCGCCGTCAAAGGCGCGCTGATCACCACTCAATATCGCGGCTGGCTGGAAGACGGCACCGAATTCGACTCGTCCTACAGTCGTGGCAAACCGTTCCAGTGTGTGATTGGCACGGGGCGGGTTATCAAGGGTTGGGATCAGGGGATTTTGGGGATGCAGGTCGGCGGCAAGCGCAAGCTGCTGGTGCCGGCGCATCTGGCGTATGGCGAACGAACGATGGGAAAAATCACGCCGAATTCGAACCTTGTTTTCGAGATTGAATTGCTGGAAGTGCTGACGCGGGATGATTGACTGACATTGGAGCTGAATCGGCATCTGTGGGTACGTTTGGAAAACCTACTCCCGCAGCCCTATGAAAAGGTCCAACTCAGTCGGTAGCTGCTCATTGAGCGCTATAGCGATTTGTTGGACCTGCCTGGCGGTCAGTAAACAGTCCCCATCCTCGCTTTGATCAAGGTTCTTCCAGCCAAGTACACCCAGTATCACGACTTCTGCCTCTGGCAGAACGGTAAGTTCGTACTGTAGAAAGTCACCCTCCTGATCACCTTTTAAAAATCCGCTTATCCAAAAAAAATGAATGGAGTCCTGGGTGGTTTTCGTGTGGTCGTGGCTGTTGCAGGCAGGGTGCCCGTCGACCGACGTCGGGTTTTGAATCAAAGGTATCTCTGTTTTACTAGCCATAAGCGTTCTCGTCCCATCTTTTAAAAGCGATGCGAACGCTATATCAATGGGCGTTTGATAGATGTAGGACAGTTCTGAAATTGCGGCCGAGAAAGCCCCGGCGGATAAGCACATCGCCGGTTACAACTCTTTTACCCTGATGTATTTAATGCAGGCATGAACATGGCCAAACTCAGGCCAATGGAAGTCTTCGTCGCGATGTTCGAGCCGGAGGAGCTTCGCCGACGCGGCCAATGGCAAGAAGGCAAAGGTAGATAGGCTTTGGCGCGTCGTATCACCAACGCCATGTAATGGGAGGGCGCGTGTCGCCAATCAACGAATATGCGGCTGTTCAACTGCTGGACGAGGCTTATCGGCACTGGACCGGCCAGGGCCTGCCGGCTCCTGAATCACTGACCGGAACGGAACGTTTGCACTGGTTGCACGAGCACGCGCCTTACAGCTTGTTAGCCCATGGCACTGAAGACGATCCACGATTCTTCTATGCCAATGAACAGACGCTGGCCTGTTTCAAATACGATCGCTCGCAGTTCCTGGGTATGCCGTCACGGTTCAGCGCTTCGCCGATGGACCGAGCCCTGCGCCAGTCACTGCTGGAACAAGTCATGGTCAACGGCATTGCTCATGGCTATAGCGGCTGGCGGGTGGACAGAGGCGGCAATGCCTTCATGATTTACGAAGGCAAAGTCTGGACCCTGATCGATCAGCACGGCGAGCATCGGGGGCAGGCAGCCTTGTTCTGGCCGGAGGCAGAGCGTGTTGGAAGGGTAAGTGATTGAAATTCGCCCCCGGACACTGGTCAAATCGAAGGCGAAAAAAAGCCCGGCTATCCAATCGATAGCCGGGCTTTTTTGCTCAAGCGAACAGCAACGTCAGATCAAACCTTGACGATCCAGCCCGCTGGCGCTTCGATGTCGCCAGTCTGTACACCGGTCAGCTCTTTGTAGAGCTTTTGGGTGACCGGGCCGACTTCGGTTTCGCTGTGGAACACGTGCAGGTGATCGTTGTAACTGATGCCGCCGATCGGGGTGATCACGGCCGCGGTGCCGCAAGCGCCGGCTTCCTTGAAGTCCGACAGCTTGTCGATGAACACGTCACCTTCAATCACTTCCAGGCCCAGACGCGATTTGGCCAGCTCGATCAGTGACAGGCGGGTGATGCCTGGCAGGACCGACGGCGAGTTCGGGGTGACGAACTTGTTGTCGTGGGTGATCCCGAAGAAGTTGGCCGAACCGACTTCTTCGATCTTGGTGTGGGTCATCGGGTCCAGGTAGATGCAGTCGGCGTAGTGCGCTTTCTTGGCCTGGGAACCTGGCATCAGGCTGGCGGCGTAGTTGCCACCGACCTTGGCCGCGCCGGTGCCTTGTGGGGCTGCACGGTCGAAGCTGGAAATCAGGAAGTTGTGCGGGGTCAGGCCACCCTTGAAGTAGGCGCCGACCGGAATGGCGAAGATCGAGAAGATGAACTCGGGCGCGGTACGCACGCCGATGTTGTCACCCACGCCAATCACGAACGGACGCAGGTACAGCGCGCCGCCGGTGCCGTAAGGCGGGATGAAACGCTCGTTGGCGCGGACTACTGCTTTGCAGGCTTCGATGAACTGTTCGGTTTCGACGAACGGCATCAGCAGGCGTGCACAGCTGCGCTGCATGCGCAGGGCGTTCTGGTCCGGGCGGAACAGGTTGATCGAACCGTCCTTGCAACGATAGGCCTTCATGCCTTCGAAGCATTGCTGACCATAGTGAAGGGCAGTGGAGCCTTCGCTGATGTGCAGCACGTTGTCTTCGGTCAGGGTGCCTTTGTCCCACTCGCCATTGCGCCAGTACGACAAGAAACGCTTGTCTGTCTTGATGTAGTCAAAACCCAGCTTGTCCCAATTGATGCTTTCGTTACCCATGACACCCTCTATCACTGAACAACCGCCGAAACGGTTCAAGGCTTCTGACGTTTTTTGGATGGGACAACAATACTTCATTCCGGGCCGATTTCGCAGCCTGCAATTCGATCTCTGCGACCATCGATACGTCCCGGTGTAGCAGCTGTCGAGCCCCGCGAGGCGGCAACCGGCGACGAAGTCGTCGTAATCCAGCTGGCTCGGTGTGCCTGAAAGCACTGGGTGGCGGGTTTTGCGACGACTTCGTCGCCGGTCGCTGCCTCGCGGTGCTCGTCAGCTGCTACAGGGTTTTGCGTCCGGTTTTACAGGTGCAGCGCATGCCCCAACGCACGCAAAGCCGCTTCCTGCACCGCTTCGCCCAAGGTCGGATGCGCATGGATGGTGCCGCCGATGTCTCCCAGCCGCGCGCCCATTTCCAGGCTTTGGGCAAACGCCGTAGACAGTTCGGAAACCCCCACACCCACCGCTTGCCAGCCGACAATCACATGATTGTCCCGACGAGCGACCACCCGCACAAAGCCGCTTTTCGATTCCAGGGTCATCGCCCGGCCATTGGCCGCGAACGGGAAGCTGGAGACGATGCAGTCCAGACCGGCGGTCTTGGCCTCGTCCGGGGTCTTGCCGACCACCACCAATTCCGGGTCGGTAAAACACACGGCCGCGATGGCGGTGGGGTTGAATTCGCGGGTTTTACCGCTGATCAGTTCGGCCACCATCTCGCCCTGAGCCATGGCCCGGTGCGCGAGCATCGGTTCGCCGCTCAGGTCGCCGATGGCGTACACGTTGCGCATGCTGGTCTGGCAGCGGTGGTCGATCTTGATCGCCGAGCCGTTCATGTCCAGGTTCAGCGCTTCGAGGTTCCAGCCCTGGGTGTTGGGTTTTCGGCCCACGGCCACCAATACCTGATCGGTTTCAAGGTTCAGGGTGTCGCCATCCGGACCCAGTACTTGCAGTAAATTATTCGATGAATCAAAGGCTTGAACGCTGTGCTTCAAGTAAAGCTTCACGCCAAGCTTTTTCAGTTCATCGTGTACCGGTTGGGTCAGTTCGGCATCATAGGCGGGCAGGATGCGTTCTTGCGCCTCGACCACACTGACCTCGGCACCTAGCTTGCGATAGGCAATCCCCAGTTCCAGACCGATATAGCCACCACCGACCACGGTCAGCCGCTTTGGCACGGACGTCGGCGCCAGGGCTTCGGTGGAGGAGATGATCGGGCCGCCAATCGGCAGCATCGGCAGGTTCACGCTTTTCGACCCGGTGGCCAGCACCAGGTGCTCGCACTGAATACGCGTGTCGCCGACGTCGACGGTTTTGCCGTCGACGATTTTGGCCCAGCCTTGAATCACCTGGACTTTGTTCTTTTTCAGCAGCGCCGCGACGCCAGTGGTCAGGCGATCGACGATGCCATCCTTCCATTCGACACTCGTGGTGATGTCGAGAGTCGGCGCCGAAACGCTGATGCCCAGGGCCGAATGCTGGCTGTGGTGTTGCGTCTGGTGGAACTGCTCAGCCACGTGGATCAACGCCTTGGACGGAATGCAGCCGATGTTCAGGCAGGTGCCGCCCAGGGATTCGCCTTCTACCAGAATGGTTGCAATGCCCAGTTGACCGGCACGAATCGCCGTCACATAACCGCCAGGGCCGCCGCCGATGATCAGCAGTGTGGTGTTCAAAGTCTGCATTGTGCTCTCCAACAAAAATCAGTCCACAAACAAGGTGGCGGGTTGTTCGAGCAGGCCGCGAACAGCCTGGATGAATTGCGCCGCGTCCATGCCGTCGACCACGCGGTGATCGAAGGAGCTGGAGAGGTTCATCATCTTGCGAATCACGATCTGGCCTTTGACCACCATCGGGCGTTCGACGATTTTGTTCACGCCGACAATCGCCACTTCCGGCAGGTTCAGCACCGGTGTGCTGACGATGCCGCCCAAGGCGCCGAGGCTGGTCAGGGTAATGCTCGAACCGGACAATTCATCGCGGTTGGCCTTGCCATTGCGTGCGGCGGTGGCCAAACGGGAGATTTCCGCGGCGTTATCCCACAGGCTGCGGGCTTCGGCATGACGCACCACCGGCACCATCAAGCCGATGTCGGCTTGGGTGGCGATGCCCACATGCACCGCGCCGAGGCGGGTGATGACTTGGGCTTCGTCGTCGTAACGGGCGTTGATCTGCGGGAAGTCGCGCAGGGCGACAACCAGAGCGCGGACCAGGAACGGCAGCAAGGTCAACTTGCCACGGGTTGCGCCGTGTTTTTCGTTCAGGTGTGCGCGCAGTTCTTCGACGGCGGTGACGTCGATTTCTTCGACATAGCTGAAGTGTGCGGCACGCTGGGTGGCGTCCTGCATGCGCTGGGCGATCTTGCGGCGCATGCCGATGACCGGGATTTGCTCTTCGTCGTTACGCTGGGCGTAAGCGGAAGTCACGGTCGATGCATTCGACTGACCTTGCGCCAGATAGGCGTCGAGGTCTTCGTGCAACACGCGGCCGGCAGGGCCGCTGCCACGTACCAGACGCAATTGAATGCCGAGATCCAGCGCGTGTTTGCGCACGGCCGGGGAGGCCAGCGGACGTTCGTCGGCTTCACGAGCCACCATCGGGCCTTGGCAAACAGCCACTCGCGGCGCTGCGGCGGCAACCGGTTTGCTTTCGACCACGGCTGCAACTTTAGACGCTGCAACCGGCGCTTCTTTAATTGGAGCAGGCTGCGCCGACTCTTTAACGTTGCCCGCGCCTTCCACTTCAATGCTGATCAGGATGCTGCCAACCGCCATGACTTCGCCCGGCACACCGCCCAGCGCGATCACCTTGCCATGCACCGGCGAAGGGATGTCGACCATCGCCTTGTCGGTCATCACATCGGCCAGCACCTGATCTTCGACGACCATGTCGCCGACCTTGACGTGCCACACCGACAATTCAACTTCTGCAATGCCTTCACCAATGTCCGGCATTTTAATAACGTGCGTGCCCATTCAGACCTCCATAACCCGATGCAAAGCCGCGCCCACACGGGACGGACCAGGGAAATACGCCCACTCTTGCGCGTGCGGGTAGGGAGTGTCCCAACCGGTGACGCGTTCGATAGGCGCTTCCAGGTAGTGGAAGCAATGCTCTTGCACCAGCGCCACCAGCTCGGCGCCGAAGCCACAGGTACGGGTCGCTTCGTGAACGATCACGCAACGGCCGGTTTTCTTCACGGATTTGACGATGGTGTCCAGGTCCAGCGGCCACAGGCTGCGCAGGTCAATGACTTCAGCGTCGATGCCGGTTTCTTCTGCCGCCACTTGCGACACATAAACGGTGGTGCCGTAAGTCAGGATGGTCACGTCTTTGCCGGGACGGGCGATGGCAGCGACGTCCAGCGGCACGGTGTAGTAAC
>NZ_JBFUKU010000281.1:0-6834 GCF_056400685.1 Pseudomonas sp. P5_A12
GTGCGGATGAAGAGACTCGAACTCTTACGCCTCGCGGCGCTGGAACCTAAATCCAGTGTGTCTACCAATTCCACCACATCCGCGGGTTGAAGCTGTTAAAGCAAAGGCGCCAGACTGTTAATCTGGCGCCTCTCGAAATATGGGGTGGACGAAGGGGATCGAACCCTCGACAACGGGAGTCACAATCCCGTGCTCTACCAACTGAGCTACGCCCACCATATTGCATGCCAAAGAAGCCAAACAACTTCTTTGTTCAACCCCAGTCACGCCAATCGGCATGAATGAAGCTTTATTTGGTGCGGATGAAGAGACTCGAACTCTTACGCCTCGCGGCGCTGGAACCTAAATCCAGTGTGTCTACCAATTCCACCACATCCGCGGGTTGAAGCTGTTAAAGCAAAGGCGCCAGACTGTTAATCTGGCGCCTTTCGAAATATGGGGTGGACGAAGGGGATCGAACCCTCGACAACGGGAGTCACAATCCCGTGCTCTACCAACTGAGCTACGCCCACCATATTGCGCTACTTGTGCCTAAGCTGCCTAATGGCGCACCCGGCAGGACTCGAACCTGCGACCATCCGCTTAGAAGGCGGATGCTCTATCCAGCTGAGCTACGGGCGCCTTGTTAATTTGTACTCTTGGAGGACTACAAACTAAGTGCTTTCCAGTCTTGCAAAACCGTAATCCTGCTCGACCTTCTTAACCAGTGCTAGGCTGTGCCCGACAAGTGCGACGAATAGTATAGAGCCCCCCGAAGGTCGTCAAATCCTTTTTAAAAAAAATTCATTTAATTAAAGGAGTTAGGGGAATTTGCAGACCAAGCGCCTTTGCCCTCACCTCATGACATGCGAGAATGCGTTCTCTTTTTTTCCCCTCTCGATGGTTAATCACGCGCAATGACTGCACAACTAATCGACGGCAAATCGATCGCCGCCAGCCTGCGCCAGCAGATCGCCAAACGAGTCGCCGAGCGTCGCGAGCAAGGCTTGCGCACACCCGGCCTCGCGGTAATCCTGGTCGGCAGCGATCCCGCCTCTCAGGTTTATGTCTCGCACAAGCGTAAAGACTGTGAAGAGGTCGGCTTTATATCCCAAGCCTACGACCTGCCTTCCGAAACCACTCAAGAAGCGCTGACCGATCTGATCGATCGCCTGAACGACGACCCGACAATCGACGGCGTTCTGCTTCAGCTTCCTTTACCTGAGCACCTGGACGCCTCCAAATTGCTGGAGCGCATTCGTCCGGACAAAGACGTCGACGGTTTCCATCCCTATAACGTCGGCCGTCTGGCTCAGCGCATCCCCCTACTGCGACCCTGCACCCCTAAAGGCATCATGACCCTGCTGGAAAGCACCGGTGTCGATCTTTACGGGATGAATGCAGTGGTTGTCGGCGCGTCCAACATCGTTGGCCGCCCGATGGCGATGGAGTTGCTGCTGGCCGGTTGCACCGTGACCGTGACCCACCGCTTCACCAAGGATCTGGCCGGCCACGTTGGACGCGCCGACCTGGTGGTGGTTGCCGCTGGCAAGCCCGGCCTGGTCAAGGGTGAATGGATCAAGGAAGGCGCAATCGTGATCGACGTCGGTATCAACCGCCAGGACGATGGCAAACTGGTCGGCGACGTGATTTACGAAACCGCCCTGCCCCGCGCTGGCTGGATCACACCCGTACCGGGTGGCGTTGGCCCGATGACCCGCGCCTGCCTGCTGGAAAACACACTGTATGCGGCGGAATCCCTGCACAGCTAAGCTTCAAATCACAAGCAAACAGTGAGTCAAACGACCCCGCCCTCGGCGGGGTTTTTTTTGCCTGAAGAAAAAGTCCGACCATCCGCCGGAAAATGACGTTTTTTTCATGTTCTCGAAGACTTTCATTACTTCCTGGAACAACCATCGACAGTTATTCAGCCATACTCCAGAATGTCGCGCTTTTTACGAAATAGCCCGTTACATAACGGCTTAACAACACATAACGAGTCTGCCAGCGTGAAAATCCGTCTATCCATCCTGAGCCTATTTTTTGTAGTTACAGGGTCTTTCATCACGCCAATCGCCAGCGCTGGCGATACCACCGCTGCGCCTCGAGCATCGACAAATCTCAAGCTCGCTTCGGGCAGCTCATTGGTCATGGATATGCAGACCAACAAAATCATCTACGCCAGCAACCCTGACGTGGTGGTACCGATCGCATCCGTCAGCAAACTGATGACGGGCCTGGTCGTGGTTGAAGCCAAGCAGAACATGGACGAATACATCAACATCAACATCAGTGACACCCCGGAAATGAAGGGTGTGTACTCCAGAGTCAAACTCAAGAGCGAAATGCCGCGTCGGGAAATGCTGCTGATTGCCCTGATGTCTTCGGAAAACCGTGCGGCGGCGAGTCTGGCTCACCACTACCCGGGCGGTTATGTCGCGTTCATTGCCGCGATGAACGCCAAGGCCAGGGCACTCGGAATGACCAGCACCCACTTCGTGGAGCCGACCGGCCTTTCGCCACAAAACGTGTCCACTGCCCGTGATCTGAGCAAACTGCTGGTCGCTGCGCACAAGCACCCGCTGTTGACTGAGCTGAGCACTACCAAAGAAAAAATCGTGTCGTTCCGCAATCCCAGCTACAACCTGGCGTTTCGCAATACCGACCATTTGGTCCGCAAGCAGGACTGGGACATCCAGCTGACGAAAACCGGCTTTACCAACGCGGCGGGCCACTGCCTGGTGCTGGTCACCCATATGGGTAATCGCCAGGTTGCACTGGTCGTCCTTGATGCCTATGGCAAGTACACCCACTTTGCCGACGCTACCCGTATTCGCAACTGGGTAGAATCCGGCAAGGCCGCAGACGTGCCTTCGGTAGCCTTGCAGTACAAATCCGACAAGAACCTCAAAAACCGTCAGACCGGGGTAATTGAAGCCTCAAAATAGGCAAGCCCTCCTCAAAAAACAAAGCCCCGAACATTCGGGGCTTTTTATTGGGCGGACGTCAGTCGTTGGGCAGCGGCATCTGATCGTCATCCGGAATGCCGCCCCCTGTGCTCGGGTCACGCAAACCCTTGGGAGGCTCCGTCGGCACCACCACCGGCCTGGCTAAAGGATCGCGCAGCGGGCTGCCCGGATCCATCACCGGGTCCAGATCCTCTTCAGGGGTTGTCGGAACGCTGTCCGGACGTTTGTCATCAAAACTCGAATCGGTAGACATAGGCACCTCATCAGGCTCAGGGTTTCAGATCAGCGAGAGGGTCGTAAGGCTTCGCTGGCGCCTTGGGGTTGTCACCCGGCTTCACGTCCCTGGGCGCCTTGGCGGGACCGATGGGATCGACCTGAGGGTCGGCGAGGTCCGGCGAATCAGGATCAAACCCCAACTCATCGCCCGAAGAATGCTCGGACGAGTGCGGACCTTCAGGGGTAGTGGAATGAGCCATGGGCGCCTCCTTGGGTGTAGCCCGGACAAATCCGGGCGCTTTCCTTTAGAGAGCGAGTATGCACGGCAGTGCCATGCAGAATGACGAACGGACATTTACTGCGCAGTCAGGGCCTTCTTCGCCTGCGCAGCCGCTTGCTCCTGACCGGACTGCCCCAGATCATTGGCCGCCTTGAGCCAACGCTGCTGATCGACATTGGCCGGAATCTGACTCGGCTTCTGGATCAGCACGGCCCAGCCGCCAGCGTCCTTGAACGAGGATTCGAACGAACTGAAGCTCATCAAATCCCGACGATCCATCCCCACGCGCAGCAACACGGTCTGCTTCTTACGGTTGTAACCGGCGAGAATGGCGTAGCGCGGCTCAGACCAGAGCGGCGTGCCTTCGGTAAAGCGCACCATCACCGGATAGCCAGCGGCGACCTGGGTCAGCAGCGCAGGCAACGTGCTGTCGAGGGGGTAGACGACCATCCCGTATTCACGGGCGAGGTTCTGCATGTTCTGTTGCAACTTGTCCTCGGCACCCGGCAAATGCAGGGGTTTTTCGAGCAAGCCCGGGGTAATCACGATGCCCTGTTGCGCCAACAGGCTGGCCAGCACTTGCGGTCCGCTTTGAAAGGCGTTCCCACGGTAGAACGTACCGCTAAGCTCCACCCGCTCCGGCAGACGCTGGATTTCAGGCGCGACGCTCCCGGCGCAACCTGCCAACCCGGCAATGCAGCTAACAATCAGCGCCGCCCTACGAATTCGAGAAAATACCCGCTCCATCTTCACGCTCTTGATCAGACGCCAGGCAACAGGCTCCCGGCTTGGCCGTCGATCATAAGACGCCGCAAGACGGCGGTATAGCTTTAACCGGCAGTTGCGTGCTTTCGATAGAGCGAACTGGTTAGTGACAGGCGATCTTCGGTCAATTGCCTGACACACAGCAGCGGCTAGACTGTTAATTGCAAAACGTGTGTGCCCGATGCAGGGCAAAGAGGAGGCACGATGAGCCTGACACTGACGATCGTGATGTTGATTTCTGGCTGGCTGGCCGTTGCCGCTGCCATGTTATGGGGAGTCTTGCGCATTACCCGGCGGCACCATCATCACCCGGTTCAATCGACACCTGTGACCGACAGCGAAAAACCGGCGGAACACCACGCCACCGCGCACTGAATAGCCATTTCAGTCTTCAAAAAAAAGGCCGCCTGAACACAATCGTATTCAGGCGGCCTTTTCATTTATTGCCGATCAAGCTTCAGTGGCCATGCGCTTCTGCTTGGCCCGGCGCGACATCATGTTCAAGCCCTCGATCGTTGCCGAGAATACCATGGCCGCATAAACGTAGCCTTTCGGTACGTGGGCGCCGAAGCCTTCGGCGATCAGCGTCATGCCGATCATGATCAAGAAGCCCAGCGCCAGCATGACGACCGTCGGGTTGTCGTTGATGAACTTGGCCAATGGATCTGCCGCCAGCAACATCACCAGTACCGACACCACCACCGCGATGATCATGATCGGCAAATGCTCGGTCATGCCGACAGCGGTGATGATGCTGTCGATGGAGAACACCATGTCCAGCATGAGGATCTGACCAATGGCAGCGGCAAAGCCCAGTGTCACGGTCGACGTCGCCGACTTCGGATCTTCCGGCGCCGGGTCCATGCTGTGATGGATCTCGGTGGTCGCTTTCCACAACAGGAACAGGCCGCCGGCAATCAGGATCATGTCCTTCCAGGAGAACGCCTGACCAAGGATTTCAAACACAGGCGCCGTCAACTGGACAATGAACGCGATGGTGCTCAGCAGCGCCAGACGCAGGATCAACGCCATGCCGATACCGATGCGGCGAGCCCTCTGTCGATGTTGCACAGGCAGTTTATTGGTAAGGATGGAGATGAAGATCAGGTTATCGATACCGAGCACGATTTCCATCACCACCAGGGTAGCCAGGGCGACCCAGGCGGCAGGGCTTGCAGCAAGTTCTAAAAGGTATTCCATGGGTCAGTCCTGACTCGTATTAGACGTTAGATTTCCTGGGACGAAGATTCGGTTTTTTCTTTGTTATCGCCCGATGATTCTTTCTTGCTGATCAGGCCGCCAGTGGCGTCACTGAGTGCTTGTTCGGCGGCTTTGTGGGTGTCGTCAATCGCCTGTTTAGCACTTTCGGCAGCCTTGCCCATCAGTTGCTGAGCGCTTTTTTCGGCCTGGTCGCAACCGGCCAATATCAGTAAAGACGCGAACAGCACTGCTGTGGTCTTGAGTTTCATGATGCTTCCCTCGTTAGAACAAACGGCACCAAAACCTTGGCCCGTTGATAGCGACGCATTCTAGGGATGCAAACACTTCAGGAAAATTCGTATTTTCAGCGGTTATACTTCGGTTTTTACGAACTGTAGATCGTCATGCTCAACTATCGGCAATTGCATTACTTCTGGGTGGTGGCCAAGACCGGCAGCATCGTGCGCGCCTGCGAGCAGCTCAACCTGACCCCCCAGACCATCAGCGGGCAGATTTCCCTGCTTGAGCAAACCTATGGCATCGAGTTGTTTCGACGGGTGGGCCGGCAACTTGAACTCACCGAGGCGGGCCGTCAGGCCCTGCCCTATGCCGAGCAGATGTTTCAGTTGGGTGGTGAACTGGAATTGATGTTGCGAGCGCAGCCCAACGAGCAACAGATTCAGTTTCGGGTCGGGGTCGCGGACGTTGTGCCCAAGTCCATCGTCTATCGGCTGATCGCGCCGACCATGGAATTGAACGAGCCACTGCGCATTACTTGTCGCGAAGACAAACTCGAACGCTTGCTCGCCGACCTGGCGATCCAGCGTCTGGACATGGTGATTTCCGATAGCCCGATGCCCTCGCACCTGGACATCAAGGGCTACAGCCAGAAACTCGGGGAATGCGGGATCAGCTTCTTCGCGACGGCTGAACTGGCCGTGCGGTATGGACAGGATTTCCCCCGCAGCCTGCACGGCGCACCGCTGTTGATTCCGGGGCCGGAAACCGTGGTGCGCAACCGCTTGCAGCGCTGGTTTGCCGAACAGCAGATCCAGCCGCGTATCGTCGGCGAGTTCGATGACAGCGCGTTGATGCAAGCGTTCGGGCAGTCCGGCAGCGGCATCTTCATCGGCCCCAGCGTGATTGCCGATGAAGTGAAACGCCAATACGGCGTGGAGGTGATTGGCCAGACCGTCGCCGTGACCGAGTCGTTCTACGCCATTTCCGTGGAGCGCAAGGTCAAGCACCCCGGCATTGTGGCCATCACCGAAGGTGCCCGACGCCAGTTGTTTACCGAACTGTAAGCTTCAGGCGCAGACTTCACGCGGCTCGAAGGTCATCAGCGCAATCGCCAGCAGAATCGAGGCGAGGATAAAACCGGCCGCCGCAAAACCGAGGCCTTGCAGTCCGACGCTGTCTATCACC
>NZ_JBFUKU010000282.1:0-6823 GCF_056400685.1 Pseudomonas sp. P5_A12
GCGCGCTACTGCGATCCGTCCGTAGCCCCTCTGAAATTCCCTGAAAAACGTAGCCCTATTGGTAAGACGCGACATTTAATTATAAGATCGCGCCTTCCCCTATTTCGTCGCCCCGTGCGGCTTACGCCGCAGGTCTCGCCCGTTGTTCCGTTAAACAAGGCTTTGAGCATCTGCGGTTTGTAGCAAAAAGGTAGTCAATGATGAGCGCAAGGCACTTTCTCTCCCTGATGGATTGCACGCCCGAAGAGCTGGTCAGCGTGATCCGTCGAGGCGTTGAGCTCAAAGACCTGCGTAACCGCGGCGTACTGTTCGAGCCTCTGAAAAACCGCGTCCTGGGGATGATTTTCGAGAAGTCCTCGACCCGCACCCGGATCTCCTTCGAAGCCGGCATGATCCAGCTCGGCGGCCAGGCGATCTTCCTATCGTCGCGCGACACGCAATTGGGCCGTGGCGAGCCTATCGGCGACAGCGCGATCGTCATGTCGAGCATGCTCGATGCGGTGATGATCCGAACCTTTGCCCACAGCACCCTGACCGAATTCGCCGCCAACTCCCGCGTGCCAGTGATCAACGGCCTGTCCGACGACCTGCACCCGTGCCAGTTGCTGGCTGACATGCAAACCTTCCTCGAACATCGCGGTTCGATCCAGGGCAAGACCGTGGCCTGGATCGGCGACKGCAACAACATGTGCAACAGCTATATAGAAGCGGCGATCCAGTTCGACTTCCAACTGCGCGTTGCCTGCCCTGAAGGCTATGAACCCAACCCTGAGTTCGTGGCCAAGGCCGGCGATCGGGTGACCATCGTCCGCGATCCAAAGGACGCCGTGCGCGGCGCCCACCTGGTGAGCACCGACGTCTGGACCTCCATGGGCCAGGAAGAAGAAACTGCCAAGCGCTTGAAGCTGTTCGCGCCCTACCAGGTCAATCGCGCCCTGCTCGACCTCGCCGCAGACGACGTGCTGTTCATGCACTGCCTGCCGGCGCACCGCGGCGAAGAGATCAGCATCGACCTGCTCGACGACAAACGCTCCGTGGCCTGGGATCAAGCGGAAAACCGGCTTCATGCACAAAAGGCCCTGCTCGAGTTTCTCGTCCCGCCTTCGTATCACCACGCATGAGCCAGCCATTACTGCTTAACCTGCGCAATCTTGCCTGCGGCTATCAAGACCAGCGAGTCGTGCAAAACCTTAACCTGCATTTGAATGCCGGTGACATCGGTTGCCTGCTCGGCTCTTCGGGTTGCGGCAAGACCACCACATTGCGGGCAATTGCCGGTTTTGAACCGGTGCACGAAGGTGAAATCACACTGGCGGGCGAGACGCTTTCCCGTGCTGGCTTCACCCTCGCCCCGGAGAAGCGCCGGATCGGCATGGTGTTCCAGGACTACGCGCTGTTTCCGCATTTGAGCGTGGCCGACAACATCGCTTTCGGGATCCGCAAGCATCCGCAAAAAGATCGAGTGACCGAAGAACTGCTGGAACTGGTCAACCTGAAAAACCTCGGCAAGCGCTTCCCGCATGAACTTTCCGGCGGTCAGCAGCAGCGTGTTGCCCTGGCCCGCGCCTTGGCGCCAGAACCGCAACTGCTGCTGCTCGACGAACCGTTCTCCAACCTCGATGGCGAGCTGCGGCGCAAGCTCAGCCATGAGGTGCGCGACATTCTCAAGGCCCGTGGCACCAGCGCGATTCTGGTGACCCACGACCAGGAAGAAGCCTTTGCCGTCAGCGATCATGTTGGTGTGTTCAAGGAAGGTCGCCTGGAACAATGGGACACGCCCTACAACCTGTATCACGAACCGCTGACACCGTTTGTAGCCAGCTTCATCGGCCAGGGTTATTTCATCCGTGGCCAGTTGAGCAGCCCGGAGTCGGTGCAGACCGAACTGGGTGAGTTGCGCGGCAATCGTGCCTATACCTGGCCGGTCGGCAGTGCAGTGGATGTGTTGCTGCGTCCGGACGATATCGTTTATGCGCCGGACAGCGCATTGAAGGCGCGGATTGTCGGCAAGTCGTTCCAGGGCGCATCGACGTTGTACCGGTTGCAGATGCCGACCGGGGCGCAGCTAGAATCGATTTTCCCGAGTCATGTGGATCGGCAAGTCGGTGCTGACGTCGGCATTCGTGTAGCGGCCGAGCACCTGGTGTTGTTTCAGGCATCCGGAAGCACCGCCGCGCAGATTCCAGCGGTCGAGTCCGGCGTGCGCCGCTACAGCACCGCCAACTGATACACATGGACTAAATGTGGGAGCGAGACCGGCTTGCCGGCGATAGCGGTGCATCAGTCGACATCATCGTTGACTGACACTACGTCATCGCGAGCAGGCTCACTCCCACAGTAGTTTTGTGTCAACCGAGCATCAGCGTTCCGCTCGCAACGAGCGACGCACTCCCGTCAATCCTTCCCCGCCTCTGACTCAAACGCGGCCGATATCGGCGAACTTGGCCTGTGTATGTTCAGCCAAAACCGCCGGCGCCAACTCGACTTCCAGACCACGCCGACCGGCGCTGACAAAAATACTGGCGAACGGCTGAGCCGAATTGTCGATAAAGGTGCGCAAACGCTTTTTCTGCCCCAGCGGGCTAATGCCGCCCAACAAATAACCAGTGGATCGTTGCGCAGCGGCCGGATCGGCCATTTCGACTTTTTTCACGCCTGCAGCATGAGCCAGATGCTTCAAGTCCAGAGTCCCACCCACCGGTACCACCGCCACCAGCAATTCGCCTTTTTCGCTGGCCGCCAGCAAGGTCTTGAACACTTGTGCCGGGTCGAGCCCCAGCTTCTCGGCAGCCTCCAATCCATAAGAAGCGGCCTTGGGATCATGTTCGTAACTGTGCACACGATGTTCGGCTCGAACTTTTTTCAACAAATCCAATGCGGGGGTCATGACAGCTCCAGACTGGGCGGCAGTAGAAAAATCCTGCGCTCGATTCTAGGTCATTGATTCGTAAAAGGCTCTATTGCGCCCCTGTTTTCAAGGGGTGGCGGCGATTTTTACCGTTCGTCCGCGCAATCAGCACCGTGTGAACAACGCGATCATTCACATGACTAATAGTTTGATTATGACTGATGGTTCACTTTCGACCTTTGACAGCCATGTTTCTTGTCTATATTTTTTCAAATATGAATAAGTACGAAAAGCCTTACAGCAACACTCTGCAGTAAACCAAGACCAGGATGGGGATTCTGCCTTGGTGAAAATCGCGCTTCGACCATGATGAAAAAAGCGCCAGACAAGAATAACAATTGAGGTTTTCAATGACAACTGCTTTACAACAACCGTCGCTCTCGAGCCAATGCATGGCCGAGTTTCTAGGGACTGCGCTGCTTATCTTTTTTGGTACAGGCTGTGTTGCCGCGCTCAAGGTCGCGGGCGCCAGCTTTGGCTTGTGGGAAATCAGCATCATCTGGGGCGTCGGCGTGAGCATGGCGATCTACCTGACCGCTGGCATTTCCGGTGCCCACCTCAACCCCGCTGTCAGCATCGCCCTGAGCATTTTCGCTGACTTCGAAAAACGTAAACTGCCGTTTTATATCCTCGCCCAAGTGGCGGGCGCCTTTTGCGGCGCGCTGTTGGTTTACACGCTGTACAGCAATCTGTTCTTCGATTTCGAACAAATCCACCATATGGTTCGTGGCACCCAGGCCAGTCTGGAATTGGCATCGGTGTTCTCGACCTTCCCCAACCCGGCCCTGACCACGGCCCAGGCGTTCCTGGTGGAAGTGATCATCACCGCGATCCTGATGGGCGTGATCATGTCCCTGACCGATGACAACAACGGTCTGCCAAACGGGCCAATGGCGCCGCTGCTGATCGGTCTGCTGATCGCGGTGATTGGCAGTTCGATGGGGCCGCTGACCGGTTTCGCGATGAACCCGGCGCGTGATTTCGGGCCGAAGCTGATGACTTTCTTCGCTGGCTGGGGTGAAATTTCCTTCACCGGCGGGCGTGATATCCCGTACTTCCTGATTCCTGTTTTTGCACCGATTGTCGGTGCCTGCCTCGGTGCTGCTGCTTATCGCGGGTTGATTGCCCGTCATCTGCCCAGCGCCACACCTGCTACAAAGGACGTAACACCGGCCATTGACGGCAAACCCAGAACTTCTTGATACCGTAGGCGCGTTATCCTGCGAAGGGGGTTGCGCGCCTGACTTCACTTCCTTATTTCGTCCAAGGCAATCGACATGACCGATACTCAGAATAAGAACTACATCGTTGCCCTCGATCAGGGTACGACCAGCTCCCGCGCAATCGTGTTCGACCGCGACGCCAATGTGGTCAGCACTGCCCAGCGCGAATTCGCACAGCATTACCCGCAAGCCGGCTGGGTTGAACATGACCCGATGGAAATCTTCGCCACCCAAAGCGCCGTGATGGTCGAGGCCCTGGCGCAAGCCGGCCTGCATCACGACCAGGTCGCAGCCATCGGCATCACCAACCAGCGCGAAACCACCGTGGTCTGGGACAAGACCACCGGTCGCCCAATCTACAACGCGATCGTTTGGCAGTGCCGCCGCAGCACCGAGATCTGCCAGCAGCTCAAGCGCGACGGCCACGAGCAATACATCAGCGACACCACCGGACTGGTCACCGACCCGTACTTCTCCGGCACCAAGCTCAAGTGGATCCTCGACAACGTCGAAGGCAGCCGCGAGCGTGCGCGCAACGGCGAAATTCTGTTCGGCACCGTCGACAGCTGGCTGATCTGGAAATATACCGGCGGTAAAGTCCACGTCACCGATTACACCAACGCCTCGCGCACCATGCTCTTCAACATCCACACCCTGGAGTGGGACGCGAAGATGCTGGAGATCCTGGATATTCCGCGCGAGATGCTGCCGCAAGTGAAGTCCTCCTCCGAAATCTACGGCCACACTAAAAGCGGCATCGCCATTGGCGGTATCGCCGGTGACCAGCAGGCCGCCCTGTTCGGCCAGATGTGCGTCGAGCCCGGCCAGGCGAAAAACACCTACGGCACCGGCTGCTTCCTGCTGATGAACACCGGCAACAAAGCGGTGAAGTCCCAGCACGGCATGTTGACCACCATCGCGTGCGGCCCACGCGGCGAAGTGGCCTACGCACTGGAAGGCGCTGTGTTCAACGGCGGTTCCACAGTTCAATGGCTGCGTGATGAACTGAAGATCATCAACGACGCCCATGACACCGAATACTTTGCCAACAAAGTGAAGGACAGCAACGGCGTGTACCTGGTGCCAGCCTTCACCGGTCTGGGCGCGCCGTACTGGGACCCCTATGCCCGTGGCGCGCTGTTCGGCCTGACTCGCGGCGTACGCGTGGATCACATCATTCGTGCCGCGCTGGAATCGATTGCCTACCAGACCCGCGACGTACTCGACGCCATGCAACAAGATTCCGGCGAACGTTTGAAATCCCTGCGTGTGGACGGTGGCGCGGTGGCGAACAACTTCCTGATGCAGTTCCAGGCCGACATCCTCGGCACTCGAGTCGAGCGTCCACAAATGCGAGAAACCACCGCTCTCGGCGCCGCTTACCTGGCTGGCCTGGCGTGCGGTTTCTGGGGCAGCCTGGAAGAACTGCGCGGCAAGGCAGTGATCGAGCGTGAATTCGAACCGACCCTGGACGAAGCCGCGAAGGAAAAACTCTACGCAGGCTGGAAAAAAGCCGTCAGCCGCACCCGCGACTGGGAACCCCATGAAGGCGCTGAATAAGCCAACAACAGGTTGCGAATAGGGTTGTAACTGGTCGGGAGCAGCTTCCTGCGGCATCATGGGCAAATTTTTCACGGCAGCCCAAAGGAAGCCCCATGAATCTGCCTCCCCGTCAGCAGCAAATCCTCGAACTGGTTCGCGAACGCGGTTACGTCAGTATCGAGGAAATGGCCACGCTGTTCGTCGTTACACCGCAGACCATCCGCCGCGATATCAATCAACTCGCGGAAGCTAATTTATTGCGTCGCTACCACGGCGGCGCCGCCTACGACTCCAGTGTCGAAAACACCGCCTACGCCATGCGCGCCGATCAGATGCGCGATGAAAAACAGCGTATCGGCGAAGCCATTGCCGCACAGATCCCCGATCACGCCTCGCTGTTCATCAATATCGGCACCACCACCGAATCGATTGCCCGGGCGCTGCTCAATCACAATCACCTGAAAATCATCACCAACAACCTGCACGTGGCCTCGATGCTCAGCGCCAAGGACGACTTCGACGTGCTGCTGACCGGCGGCAACGTGCGGCGTGACGGTGGTGTGGTCGGTCAGGCGAGCGTCGACTTTATCAACCAGTTCAAAGTCGACTTCGCGCTGGTGGGCATCAGTGGCATCGATGAAGACGGCAGCCTGCTGGACTTCGATTACCAGGAAGTACGGGTATCGCAGGCGATCATTGCCAATGCACGACAAGTCATTCTGGCGGCAGACTCCAGCAAATTCGGGCGCAACGCCATGATTCGCCTGGGGCCGATCAGCCTGATCGACTGCCTGGTCACTGATCAGCAACCTGTGCCGGCGTTGGCGCAGTTGTTGAGTCAGCACAAGATTCGACTCGAAGTCGTTTAACCCCTCTGGAGCTGTTCCCCTGTGGCGAGGGARCTTGCTCCCGCTGGGCTGCGAAGCGGCCCCTAAATCATTCATCCGCGTTCATTCAGACTCACTCGGACAGCCGCAACTGCGACGGCTTCGCCGCCGAGCGGGAGCAAGCTCCCTCGCCACAGGGGAACAGCTCCAGAGGGGTTAAACGACTTCGAGTCGAATCTTGTGCTGACTCAACAACTGCGCCAACGCCGGCACAGGTTGCTGATCAGTGACCAGGCAGTCGATCAGGCTGATCGGCCCCAGGC
>NZ_JBFUKU010000283.1:0-6779 GCF_056400685.1 Pseudomonas sp. P5_A12
GGTGTCGGTGGGTAGCCCGGGGCTGCGCATTGCCCGGGTCAACTACGATCAGCATGAGCGCATGAGCGGCTGATCGACTGTGATCTGGAGTTCTGGCGGCATGATGCGATTCATGTCGGAGTGGATGTGGTTTAGCCTGGTGAATCCGCGTCGACCCCTTCGCGAGCAGGCTCGCTCCCACACAGGATCTGTGTCGCTCACACAAACCCTGTGGGAGCGAGCCTGCTCGCGAAGGGGTCGACGCGGATTCACCAGGCTAAACCACATCCACTCCGACATGAATCGCATCATGCCGCCAGAACTCCAGATCACAGTCGATCAGCCGCTCATGCTGATCGTAGTTGACCCGGGCAATGCGCAGCCCCGGGCTACCCACCGACACCCGTAACGCGGCGGCCGCATCCGCCGAGAGCGACGTCGGCACTATTTCGAAACGTACCCGCCCGTAGTGCAAATCGTAATGCCGTGCGTACAACTCGGTGATCGACTGATTCAAATCGAACTCGAGAATCCCCGGAAAATACTGCGGATTCAAATAGTGCTCCACGTATAGCACCAGCCGCTCATCAATGCGTCGCGCGCGGCAAATCTGGATCACGCTCGACAGCGCCGGCAACTGCAACCAGTCGCACACCGCTGCCGAGGCGGGTTGCAACCGCGCCGAAATCACTTCGGTGGACGGCACACGTCCCTGCGCGCTGACCATCGCGTGAAAGTGACTGCGCTGCATCAGGTTATAGGCCAGGCGCGGTGGCGAAACGAACCAGCCACGGCGCTCTTCGCGATAAATCTGCCCCTGCGCTTCCAGCTGCAACAACGCCTCGCGCACGGTAATCCGTGTAGTCCCGAACAACTCACTGAGCTTGCGCTCGGCCGGTAGCTTGCTGCCGGACGCCAACAAACCGTGGTCGAGCTGCTCCTGCAAGACCTGACCAATGGCCGTCACCGCTTTCGTTGCCTCATCACGCATCAACGTTACCTATCTGGACTAGACCAGCGCTGTTTCGGAGCAGAACCGCGCGATAAAGCCGGTTCATCGACATCCTGCAAGCGTAGGCAATGCAGATGACTGATCGATGACAAAGCAACCCAACGGTCATTTCCATGGTCGTAGCAAACCTTGCAATACATCGGCCGAGTCCCTTGCACACCGGGTCTTTACCCATGGTCTACGCTTACCGGGCACCTGCCAATACCGGGCAAATAACTGTGCTGCCGGGCGACCACCGACATGAAAGTGTCATCGAGCCCGCCTAAATTGGCTCAGGTATTGCTGACCTAGACCAACACAACCGCAATCGCAGCGTTGAAAACGCCCAAAGGAGCTTCGGATGAAAAAGCTTTTCCTGGCATCACTGTTAGGCTCGACCATTGCCATGTGCACCGCCGCCATGGCGGCTGACGATTTGAAAACCCTCGAAGCCGCTGCGAAAGCGGAAGGCGCCGTCAACAGCGTCGGCATGCCCGATGACTGGGCCAACTGGAAAGGCACTTGGGCAGACCTGGCCAAAATCTATGGCCTCAAGCACATCGACACCGACATGAGCTCGGCCCAGGAAATCGCCAAGTTCGCCGCTGAAAAAGACAACGCCAGCGCTGACATCGGCGACGTGGGTGCAGCCTTCGGCCCGATCGCGGTCAAGCAAGGCGTGGTGCAACCCTACAAGCCCACGACCTGGGATCAGGTTCCAGCCTGGGCCAAGGACAAGGATGGCAACTGGGCGCTGGCCTACACTGGCTCCATCGCGTTTATCATCAACAAAAAATTGCTGCACGGTTCCGAAGCCCCCACCAAATGGGCTGACCTCAAGGGTGGCAAATACAAGGTTTCCATCGGTGACGTGAGCACCGCGGCCCAGGCGGCCAACGGTGTACTGGCGGCGGCTTTGGCCAATGGCGGTAACGAGGCAAACCTTGATCCAGCCCTGAAACTGTTCGCAGAAATCGCCAAACAGGGTCGCCTGTCGATGGCCAACCCGACGATTGCCACCATGGAAAAGGGTGAAATCGAAGTCGGTGTGGTTTGGGACTTCAATGGTCTGAGCTACAAGGCGAAGATGGCCAATCCGGATGACTACGTCGTGCTGATTCCATCCGATGGCTCGGTGATTTCCGGTTACACCACCATCATCAACAAATACGCAAAAAACCCGAACGCCGCCAAGCTGACCCGCGAATACATCTTCAGCGACGCCGGCCAGATCAACCTGGCAAAAGGCAACGCACGCCCGATCCGTGCCGAGCACCTGACCCTGCCCGCCGAGGTCAAGGCCAAGCTGCTGCCTAACGAACAGTACAAAAATGTCACGCCGATCAAAGACGCCGACGCATGGGAAAAGACCTCCAAAGCCCTTCCTCAGAAGTGGAACGAAGAAGTCATCGTAGAAATGAAGTGATGTCGTAAATCCCCACATTGGATAAGCCATCGGAAATCCAATGTGGGAGYGAGCCTGCTCGCGATAGCGGTTGAACATTCAACATCAATGTTGACTGGGCCACCGCTATCGCGAGCAGGCTCRCTCCTACAGGGGGAAATGGGTTGGGTATTTGAAATAACTGTCTCGCGGAGTTTGCCCCTATGAAGCACAACGTCATCCTGGTCGTGCTCGACGGCCTCAATTACGAAGTCGCGCGCCACACCATGGGGCACCTGCAGGCCTACGTCGGAGCAGGTCGCGCCGCGCTCTACAAACTGGAATGCGAACTGCCGTCCCTGTCCCGTCCACTCTACGAATGCATTCTCACCGGCGTCCCGCCCATCGAGAGCGGCATCGTTCACAACAACGTCTCGCGCCTGTCCAACCAGCGCAGCATTTATCACTACGCCACGGACTACGGCCTGAAAACCGCCGCAGCGGCGTATCACTGGGTCAGCGAGCTGTATAACCGCTCGCCGTTTGTGGCTGCACGGGATCGCCACACTGACGACGAAGCCCTGCCGATCCAGCACGGTCACTTCTACTGGAACGACCACTACCCGGATTCGCACCTGTTCGCCGATGCCGAAAGCCTGCGCGTGCGCCATGCGCCGAATTTTCTCTTGATCCACCCGATGAACATCGACGACGCCGGGCACAAGCACGGACTCGATACCCCGCAATACCGCAACAGCGCCCGCACGGCCGACATTATTCTGGCTGACTACCTGCGCTCCTGGCTTGACGCCGGCTATCAAGTGCTGGTGACCGCCGACCACGGCATGAACAACGACCGCTCCCACAACGGCCTGTTGCCGGAAGAACGCGAAGTGCCGCTGTTTGTTCTCGGTAACGCGTTCAGTCTCAACCCCGACGCCACGCCGAAACAGACCGAAATCTGCGGCACGATCTGCGAACTGTTGGGCGTACCCCACGACAAACCGGTGTGCCGGGAGCTGCTCAAGTGAATGCCAGTACCCGTGGCAAGTGGCTGGCAGCCTTGTGTCTTGTACCTTTTGCCCTGTTCTTCATCGTGTTCGAGATCGCCCCGCTGGTGTGGGTGATGATCAATAGCCTGCAATCGGAGGAGTCCGGCTGGGGCCTGGCCAACTTCACCAAGATCTTCAATTCAAAGTTCTACATGCAGGCGATCCAGTACAGCCTCGAGATCAGTTTCTGGTCCAGCGTATTCGGGATCATTATCGCGGTGCTGGGCGCCTACTCCCTGCGCCGGGTCGACTCGAAACTGCGCAATTTCGTCAACGCTTTCGCCAACATGACCAGCAACTTCGCCGGCGTGCCCCTGGCCTTCGCGTTCATCATCCTGCTGGGCTTCAACGGCAGCTTCACCATCATGCTCAAGCAGGCCGGGATCATTCAGGATTTCAACCTGTACTCGAAAACCGGGCTGATCATTCTCTACACCTACTTCCAGATCCCCCTCGGCGTGTTGCTGCTCTACCCGGCTTTCGATGCCTTGCGCGAAGACTGGCGCGAGTCCGCCGAATTGCTCGGTGCCAACGGCTGGCAGTTCTGGCGGCACATCGGTTTGCCGGTATTGACGCCGGCGTTGCTCGGTACGTTTGTGATCCTGCTGGCCAACGCTCTTGGTGCTTACGCGACGGTTTACGCGTTGACCACCGGCAACTTCAACGTGATGACCATCCGCATCGCGGCGATGGTGTCCGGCGATATTTCCCTCGACCCGAATCTCGCCAGTGCCTTGGCCGTGGTGCTGGTGGCATTGATGACCCTGGTTACCCTCGTGCATCAGCTGCTGTTGAAGAGGAGCTACCATGTCTCGCGCTGAACTGGGCCCCGTCGGTGTCTATCACCGCGTGGTGGTGTACCTGCTTTTTGCCATTCTGTTGTTGCCGCTGTTCGGGACGTTGATCTACTCGATTTCCAGCAGTTGGTCGGCGACCATTCTGCCCAGCGGTTTTACCTTCAAGTGGTACCTCCAGCTGTGGAGCGATCCGCGCTTCCTCGGTGCGTTCGGTCAATCGCTGCTGGTCTGCGTTGGCTCGTTGATCTTGTCGGTGGTGCTGATTCTGCCGTTGCTGTTTGTGGTGCATTACCACTTCCCGAAACTTGATGCGCTGATGAACATTCTGATCCTGCTGCCCTTCGCGGTGCCGCCGGTGGTGTCGACGGTGGGGCTGTTGCAGCTTTACGGTTCCGGACCGTTCGCGATGGTCGGCACGCCATGGATTCTGATTGGCTGCTACTTCACGATTGCGCTGCCGTTCATGTACCGGGCAATCACCAACAACCTGCAAGCGATCAACCTGCGCGACCTGATGGACGCCGCACAGCTGCTCGGCGCCGGTACCTGGCAAGCGGCGTTCCTGGTGGTGCTGCCGAACCTGCGCAAGGGCTTGATGGTGGCGTTGCTGCTGTCGTTCTCGTTCCTGTTCGGGGAATTCGTGTTCGCCAACATCCTCGTCGGCACCCGCTACGAAACCCTGCAGGTCTACCTCAATAACATGCGTAACAGCAGCGGCCACTTCACCAGTGCGCTGGTGATTTCCTATTTCTTCTTTGTGCTGGTTATGACCTGGGCGGCCAATATCTTGAACAAGGACAAAAGCGAATGAGCTATGTCAGCGTCCAACACCTACAAAAAAATTACTCGGGCACCACGGTATTCAGCGACATCAACTGCGAAATCCAGAAAGGTGAGTTCGTCACGCTGCTTGGCCCGTCTGGTTGCGGCAAATCCACGCTGTTGCGTTGCATCGCCGGCCTGACCTCGGTCGACGGCGGCAAGATTCTGCTGGAGGGTCAGGACCTCGTTCCCTTGAGCCCGCAGAAACGCGGGATCGGCATGGTCTTTCAGAGTTATACACTGTTCCCGAACATGACCGTGGAACAAAACATCGCCTTCGGCCTGCGGATGCAGAAGGTCAACGCCGACGACAGCCAAAGGCGCGTTGCCGAAGTGCTCAACCTGGTGGAACTGAACGACTTCGCCGTGCGCTTTCCCCATCAACTGTCTGGCGGCCAGTGCCAGCGTGTGGCGCTTGCCCGCTCGCTGGTCACTCGTCCACGGCTGTTGCTGCTGGATGAACCGCTGTCGGCCCTCGACGCACGGATTCGCAAGCACTTGCGCGAACAGATACGGCAGATCCAGCGCGAACTGGGCCTGACCACGATTTTTGTCACACACGATCAGGAAGAAGCGCTGACCATGTCTGACCGGATTTTCTTGATGAATCAAGGAAAGATCGTACAAAGCGGCGACGCCGAAACCCTCTACACCGCACCGGTGGATGTGTTCGCCGCCGGCTTTATCGGCAACTACAACTTGCTGGACGCCGAGAGCGCATCGAAGCTGCTGCAACGGCCGATCGACCACCGAATTGCGATTCGCCCGGAAGCCATCGAACTGAGCCTGAACGGCCAACTTGACGCCCAGGTCCGCAGTCACAGCTTGCTCGGCAACGTGATTCGTTATCGGGTCGAAGCCCGCGGCGTGGAATTGGTGGTGGATGTGCTGAACCGCTCGGCGGCCGACCTGCATCCCGATGGTCAGCGTCTGGCGCTTTCCATCGATCCGACGGCCCTCTGCAAGGTAGCTTGAAAGCAGCTGCAAGCTGCAAGCTGTAAGTAAACTACTGACTACCTCCATCCACCTTGCAGCTTGAAGCTTGCCGCTTGAAGCTGTTCTCAGAGAGAACTGCACTAATGGCCCTGGCAATTTTTGATCTGGATGAAACCCTGATCCACGGCGACTGCGCCACCCTCTGGAGCGAGCAAATGGGCCGCCTGGGCTGGGTCGACCCTGAGTCGTTCATGCGGCAGAACAATGAGCTGATGGACGCTTGCAGCCACGGCAAGTTGAGCATGGAAGAGTACATGGAGTTCAGCCTCGAACCGATGATCGGCAGGACACCTGAAGAGGTCGATCACCTGGTCGGGCCATGGGTTGAAGACTTCATCGAGCCGATCATCTTCAGCGACGCCACCAAAGCCATCGCCGCCCACCGCAAGGCTGKCGACCGGATTCTGGTGATCTCGGCGTCTGGCACGCACCTGGTGCGGCCGATTGCCGAACGCCTGGGCATCGACGAGATTCTCGGCATCGAACTGGAAGTCGCGCATGGGGTGTACAGCGGCCACACCGTTGGCACGCTGACCTACCGCGAAGGCAAAATCACCCGTCTGCTGGAATGGCTGGATGCGGAAGAGGAAAACCTCGAAGGTGCTAGCTTTTATTCCGATTCACGTAACGATTTACCGCTGCTTCTGAAGGTGGATTTCCCACACGTGGTAAACCCGGATCCGGTGCTGCTTGAACACGCAGAAAAGGCCGGCTGGCCAATCCATATCTGGAAGTAACGCAAATCCCCTGTGGGAGCG
>NZ_JBFUKU010000284.1:0-6742 GCF_056400685.1 Pseudomonas sp. P5_A12
GGCAGTAGCCCTGCGCGGCAACAATCACCGGTTTGCTGACTCGGGGGCCGGCAAAAACACCCCATGGATCGTAGCCCCCCGGCGGTACTTGCCAGCCTTCGGCCAACGCTCCGCTCGCGCTGATCAGATCGAGCCCGGCGGTGAAATGCTCGCCATGGGCGAACACCACCGCGACCCGCGAGTCGATGTCAGCCTCGTACTCGCCATAAGCCAGACTCAGCTCGTTGAGCAGCTCAAGGTCGAAGGCATTGCGCTTGGCCACCCGATCCAGGCCGATCATCAGGACATGACCGTGTCGTTCGCGGGTGACACGACTGCAAGCGGGCTGATTCATGGAGCAAATCCTCAAGCGGGAAGGGGGTGTCAGACCGCAGGACTACCTGATAACGATGAACCGATTTAGCGCCATCGCCAGCGGGGCCGGGCTTTTGAAAAATAGACCCTCGCACGAATATCCGCAAAGGCTGTGATACAACCGTGAATCTGGGGTTTTTCCGACAAATAATGCTCCCTTTTTGGGCGAATTCCGGTATAGTGCGCGCCGGCCTTTAACCGGGCCGCGTTTAGGTAGCGCAATTCCCCGAAGTCAGCTTCGGCTGCACGTCCGCACAGCGGACTCTCCCTTGACGAATCTTTTTCATTCATTCGTTTTCGCAAATCCCCGCCGACAAAGCAGCCAGGGCGACTCTTGAGTCTTACACGGCATGCGCAGCTTTGGAGCATGGGTCTTTGCGGATGCACTTAGAGGCAGACCCATGACCCAGGAAACCGGCGGCTTCGCCGCTTTTAATCTTAATCCGAATATCCTTGCAGCCGTCATTGCGACTGGCTACGAAGAGCCTTCGGCTATTCAGCAGCAATCGATCCCGATCATCATGGCCGGCCACGACATGATTGGCCAAGCGCAAACCGGTACCGGTAAAACCGCCGCGTTCGCCCTGCCGATCCTGCATCGCATCGATCCTGCCAAGCGCGAGCCGCAAGCCCTGATCCTGGCGCCAACCCGTGAGTTGGCGCTGCAAGTAGCAACCGCTTTCGAAACCTACGCCAAGCAAATGCCGGGCGTTACCGTTGTGGCCGTTTACGGCGGCGCCCCTATGGGTCCACAACTGAAAGCAATCCGTAATGGCGCACAGATCGTTGTCGCCACTCCGGGCCGTCTGTGCGACCACCTGCGTCGTGACGAAAAAGTCCTGGCTACCGTGAACCACCTGGTTCTCGACGAAGCGGACGAAATGCTCAAACTGGGTTTCATGGACGACCTCGAAGTTATCTTCAAGGCACTGCCTCCAACCCGTCAGACCGTATTGTTCTCGGCCACCCTGCCGCAGTCGATCCGTGCCATTGCCGAACGCCACCTGCGCGATCCGCAACACGTGAAGATCCAGACCAAGACTCAGACCGTTACCGCGATCGAACAGGCTCACCTGTTGGTTCACGCTGACCAGAAGACCTCGGCTGTATTGAGCCTGCTGGAAGTGGAAGATTTCGACGCACTGATCATGTTCGTGCGTACCAAGCAAGCGACCCTGGACCTGGCCAGTGCCCTGGAAGCCAAAGGCTACAAAGCCGCTGCGCTGAACGGTGACATTGCTCAGAACCAGCGTGAGCGCGTGATCGAATCCCTCAAGGATGGCCGTCTGGACATCGTTGTGGCGACCGACGTTGCTGCTCGTGGTCTGGACGTTCCGCGCATCACTCACGTGTTCAACGTTGACATGCCGTACGATCCGGAATCCTACGTTCACCGTATCGGCCGTACCGGCCGTGCCGGTCGCGAAGGTCGTGCACTGCTGCTGGTAACTCCGCGTGAGCGCCGCATGCTGCAAGTGATCGAGCGTGTAACCGGTCAAAAGGTTGCCGAAGTTCGCCTGCCGGACGCTCAGGCCGTTCTCGATGCTCGCATCAAGAAACTGACCAACAGCCTGTCGCCGCTGGTAGCTGATGCCGAATCGACTCACGGTGATCTGCTGGATCGCCTGACTGCCGACATCGGTTGCACCCCGCGTGCACTGGCCGCTGCTCTGCTGCGCAAGGCAACCAACGCTCAGGCGCTGACCCTGGCTGCAATCGAGAAAGAACGTCCATTGGTGCCGAACAACGCACCGCGTGGCGATCGTCCAGAGCGTACCGGTGATCGTCCGGACCGTGGTGATCGTGAGCGTCGTGCTCCGGTTCCATTGRCTGAAGGTCGTGCTCGTTGCCGTACCGCGCTGGGTGCGCGTGATGGTATCGCTGCCAAGAACCTGTTGGGCGCCATCCTGAACGAAGGCGGTCTGGCTCGTGAAGCCATCGGCCGCATCCAGGTACGTGACAGCTTCAGCCTCGTCGAGCTGCCGGAAGATGGTCTGGAGAAACTGCTGACCAAACTGAAGGACACTCGCGTTGCAGGTAAGCAGTTGAAGCTGCGTCGCTATCGCGAAGATTGATCCGCTCTTGAGCTGATTGATCGCACATAAAAAATCCCCGACTGGTTCGGGGATTTTTTTTGTCCGTGGAATTTCGCATTAGCCCTCAGGGTCTTTTATTATCAATGCTTGCGGCGTATTGTCAGTCCCTAGCTGTTCGTGRTGATTCGTCGAAATCATCGTAATTGTGTGGGGCTGAGTGTGGGGCTGTCGCGATGGGCCAGTTGAATGCAAGAACAGTTGAGACGTTGACCGGGGCCGGTAAACACTCGGATGGCGACGGTCTATATCTGGTCATCAGTGCCACCGGCAACAAGTCTTGGCTGTTGCGCTACCAGATCAACGGCAAGCGCCGGGACATGGGCTTGGGGTCTTACCCTGCAGCATCACTAAAAACAGCTCGGCTGGCGGCTGCTGAGGCAAGGACGTTGATCCTGCAGGGGCGTGACCCGCTAGATGAGCGCCAACGCCGTAAAGAGGCCCAGAGTGCCGAGCAGGCAAAAGCCGTCACTTTTAAATCGCTAGCGTTGAGCTATCACGCTAGCCATTGCCAGCACCTTGCCGAAGGCCGCCGCAAAGGTTGGCTCTCGATAATGGAGCGATACGCATTCCCTACTATGGGAAGTCTGCAGCCCGAACAGATCCAGACTGAGCATGTACTTCGCGTACTGAGGCCGATTTGGGGTGAGAAGCCCCCAACGGCTAACGAACTTCGCGGTTATCTCGAAAGTGTGCTGGACGCTGGAAAGTCACTGAAGCTGCGAACCGGTGATAACCCGGCACGCTGGCGCGGTCATCTGGACAACCTGCTGAGCCGGGCTGACAAGAAGCGAGTCAGGCAAAAGGAAAAGCATCCGGCAATGGCTTGGCAGGAACTGCCGAGCTTCATGGGCAGACTTGCCAGAATGGAGGGCCGTGATTCTGCAGCACTGCAATTGGTGATCCTGACCGCTGCACGTGCTGGCATGGTTCGATGTGCCACTTGGGATGAGTTCGATCTTGAGGCTGCCACATGGCGCCTGCCAGCCGAACGCATGAAAACCCGTCAGGCCTTCACGGTTCCGCTGTCGCAGCAGGCAGTCGAGTTGCTGCAATCACTGCCCCGCATTGATGGCAATCCACACCTGTTCCCCGGAACAGGCAGATCGGGCGTCATGGGCAGAAGCGCACTGTTTAACCTGCTAAATGCGATGGAACATGAAGCCATCACCACTCACGGGTTCCGCGCCACCTTCCGTACATGGGCGAGCGAACGCACCCACTTTCCGCGCGAAGTCTGCGAGTTGTCGCTGGCACATGACGAGCGCGACTCAACCGAGGCCGCTTATAGCCGCAGCAACCTGCTGGATAAGCGCCGGGAGCTGATGCAGGTGTGGGCAGACTTCGCTACGACTACGCCAGCGGCGAACGTGGTGCATGGCGCATTCGGGAGGGTTGGCGGATGAAAGAAATAGAGGATGCTTACGAGCAGTTCTATTCAGATGCAGGGGCTTTAACGGGACACACCACCTTGCGAATGTTGATCGCGCTATCTGAGCTTTCTCCGGACAAACGCAATAAGCCACTCCGGGGGGGATCTGCCGAGATTTTGGTTGCGTCAACCCGAGCCTTGGCAAAAACGCTCACCACGTCTGAGCAGGTTGAATTACTTGAAACCTTGCTTGAGACCTTTCTAGTGTTCAGCGGCGTAGTAATTATCCCCACAGCCGTGGCTGATAATCAAAACTACAAAAACACACTAGGCCGCTTGAAGACAAACAAGGATGCCGCCATTGACAGGGCAAAAGCCATAGCCGCAGAGATGTGGAAAGCTGATACCGCTCAGGTGATAAAACTCGCAATGATGATTCAATCGGTCTGGAAGCAGATGATTGATGAGGGCTACCAAAAGCAACTACCGGACAAACCTGAAAGCATCAGGAAATGGATTCAGCTCGCAGCACCATCCTATGCCCGCAAGGGCGGCCGCCCCCGTAAAACCCCCTGAACGTTACGTAAAAGGGGTTTTACGTAACGGTGGGGGAATTTTAAGGTCCGCCAATTCACTCAAAAATACGCCTCGTAACGCTGCAACTCGCAGCCGTCTATGGGGCTATGCCGATGAACCCAACTCAACCAATTACGAGGCGCATTCTTCGCCTCGGTCACATCAAGACCATCACTGGCCTTTCCCGTACCAGTATCTACGAACTGATGAGTCGCGGGCTTTTCCCAAAGGGAAAGCCAATTGCTGGCTTGCATGCTGTCGGTTGGGATTCGAGCGAAGTGGAGTCCTGGATTAACCAGCAACTCGATAACCAATAAAAAAGCCGCCACGACCCTGCTGGGGCAGGACGTGACGGCTTATGGCGCGGCACCAAGGCGAGTCTACGCCTTTCGCGCTTACAGGTTTCACGCACCTCCTGTTTCCCCCAGCGTTTTTTCGTGTCGGCTTCTCGTGAGACCTCAAGGAGCTATCGCTATGAAGAAGTCGCCCGAATCGTTTAAAGCCGAGGAAGCACACCCTAAACTTGAAGTGCTCGATGAAGCCGTTGAGGCGCGCCTGCTCCTTTCAAATGACTTGCCGCCTGGGCTGTTGCGCGAGGCGAAAGACGCCCTGGCCCTGAAATATGGAGCGGCGACCACCAGCACAGGGGGTAGTCTGCGCAGCCTTCGCCGCTGGCTGGCCAAGTGTGATGCCAAGCGGGCCAAGGCCAAGGCCAAGCGGGGTGATGCATGAGCTTTTTCGCTGCGCCATCCCCGGCTTGGGTGCTGACCAACACTGGGCCGGAGAGCGGGCACTACGTGACGGTGGTAACTACCCGAAAGCCCTGCGGCAAGAGCGCCAGTATCGACACTGATGGGCAGCTGCTGTTCGAAGCACAAAGCCGCTCAGTATCTGGCACGGCGAAGGTGGTGCACGCGCCCACCCCTGAGTACTTGTTGGCTCTGCTGTTGGGGTTGACTGACCACCAGTACGTGATACCTGACTTTGTACCGGAGACGGTCGGCCTTGAGGCGTTCGAGCTGCTGACTCAGAAAGACCATGAGAGCCGCTTTCCCGGAGCAAAAAAACGGCCCGTGCAGCAGGGTGACCGGCTATACGTTTGCCTGAACCTGGATGATTGGCGCTTCGGCAACTGGCGCGTGCTGGATCGGGATGTAGATGCCAGCACGCCAGAGCGCTTCCGTGTGCCGTATGAGCAATGGATCGAACTCGCCGACAGGCTGCTGCCGGGAGTAGCGACAGCACCACGGGTGTTCTGGCCATCAAGCAAGGCGCGTGTGCAGAAGATCGATGGCAGCAGAGCAGTGACCTTTAACAGCCATACCTGGATTGACTGCTCGGGTGGCGGTGTAGAGCTCACCAACGCCATGCGTGGTCGTCTGCTGCTGCGAGCATCTGAGCTTGGGCTGACGTGGGACGTGCCGCGGGTAGCGAAAGCAACAGGTGAGCAGTTGCCGGGCAAGGGCTGCACCAAGACGATAGTCGATGCGAGCGTGTGGTCACGGCACCGGCAAATCTATGCAGGGGCGCCAACGGTAGCCGATGGGTTGCAACTGGTGGCCACGAGCGGATTCGCTATTCAAGGAAGCGCGATTGACCTGCACAAGGCGCTGCCAGAGCCCTCGGATGCGGCGCTGAGGCGCTATAGCGAACATACCGGCACTCAGGCCTCGGTGGGCCCGAATGGCACGCTCAGCATCACCGACCGAGACTCGTTGACCCTTGAACACAAAGTCGAGCTTGAAGACGGCGCCGTGATGACATTACGGGACTTCTGGGAGGCTACTGAACTGCCTTTCGGTACCAAGTATCGCTGCCAGGCAATCCTGCGCGAATCTTCGAGCGGGAACGGAATTTTGCGTAAATACGCCGGAGGGCGGATCGTGCATCACGACAACGGAATCGGCGTTACCTATGTACTGGACGTGAACGCGAGGAAGGTTGAAGAGGTTGAGCCGGTTGAGCAGCCGGACTATTTTGACCCAAGCTCGCAGCGTGGCGAGGTGCCTTTTCCGCCTGGGCTTGCGGGCGATGTGGCAGAGTTCGCCATGTTGGCATTTCGTATGCCGAATCGTGACTTTGCAATGGCTTGCGCCCTGCAAACGCTCAGCGTCATTAATGCAAACCATCGGTACGTCGGCGTTTCAGATACTCCGCTGAATCTCTATCAGTGTCTGGTTGGCGATACCGGCAAGGGTAAGGAAGACCCGCGCAAACTCTTGAAGCTGCTGGTCGAGAAGTCGGGCAGCTCCGTCGAGGTTACGGAGACTGTCGCCTCTGGCCCGGCGTTACTGCGTGCACTCCACAAGCATCGGCATGTAGCCATCTGCACCGATGAACTTGGGTT
>NZ_JBFUKU010000285.1:0-6735 GCF_056400685.1 Pseudomonas sp. P5_A12
CATTTGTATGTGGAAACCTTTAAATGAAGCGTCTGTTCAGTGCCTGCGCCCTGCTCGCTCTGCTGGCCGGTTGCGCCAGTAACGATGCCGTCGATCCACACGGCTACGACAAGACCGGCGTCGCGTCCTATTACGGCGCCAAACACCAAGGCAAACGCACCGCCAGTGGCGAGCGTTTCAACAAGAATTCCATGACCGCCGCCCATCGCCAGCTGCCCTTCGGCACGCGGGTGAAGGTCACCAATCTGAACAACGACAAGTCCTGCGTGGTCCGCATCAACGATCGCGGGCCCCATACCCGGGGACGCCTGATCGATCTGTCCCATGAAGCCGCCGAGCGCCTGGGCATGATCAAAAGCGGCACTGCCAAGGTTCGCGTGCAAGCCCTCGACGACTGACAGACGGAGCACCGACCATTTTCGGACTTGCCGATTTACCCCTGATCAGTGTGATTGAACTGCTCAGTGGCCTGTTTTTACTGATCGCCGGCGCCGAACTGATGGTGCGTGCCGCCGTGCGTCTAGCGGCGCGGTGGCATGTGCGGCCGCTGATCATCGGTCTGACCATCGTTGCCCTCGGCAGCAGCGCGCCGCAGATGGCGGTCAGCCTGCAAGCCACCCTCGCGGAAAATGCCGACATTGCTGTCGGTAGCGTGATCGGCAGCAGCATCTTCAACATTCTCGTCACCCTTGGGCTCTCGGCGCTGATCATTCCGCTGCGTGTTTCGCGGCAACTGGTGCGCCTGGATATCCCGCTGATGATCGGCGCCAGCCTGCTGGTGTTTGTCCTGGCCTGGAATGAAGAACTGACCCGCACTGATGGCGTGACACTGCTGGCCRCACTGGCGTTATACCTGGGCTTGCTGCTGCGCCAGTCTCGGAACTCGGCTCGTCCGCCATCGAGCGATCCCCAAAGCCGTCCGGTCCCCTGGTTCAGCAGCCTGCTGATGATCGTGGCCGGGCTGGCAATGTTGATCTACGCCGGGCACCTGCTGCTGGGGGCGGCCGTTGAGGTGGCGACCGATCTAGGGTTGTCGGAACGGATCATCGGCCTGACCATCGTGGCCATCAGCACGTCCCTGCCGGAGTTGGCCACCTCATTGATTGCTGCCCTGCGCGGTGAGCGGGAAATTGCGGTGGGCAACGTGATCGGCAGCAACCTGTTCAACCTGCTGGGTGTGCTGGGCATCACGGCGCTGATTGCGCCGTCGCCCCTGTCGGTTTCTCCCAATGCCCTGGATTTCGACTTGCCGGTGATGCTCGGTGTCGCGGTGTTTTGTCTGCCGCTGTTCTATACCGGCTATCGGGTGACCCGGGCCGAAGGTTTGCTGTGTCTGGGTTTGTACCTCGCCTACGGGCTGCACGTGGTGTCGTTCACCACCGGCATGCCACTGGCCGGCAAACTTGAACACCTGATGCTGTTTTTCGTCCTGCCGGCGCTGGTGGCGTTTTTGCTGTTCACGTCGCTGCTCGCCTGGCGTCGCCAACACCACAAGAGGGATTTGCCATGACCGACACTAAAAAACCTGGCGTTGAAGTCCGCCGCCAAGTGATGGGCGACGCCTTCGTCGACCGCGCACTGGGCAATGCCACCGAGTTCACCCAGCCGTTGCAGGATTTCGTCAATGAACACGCCTGGGGCGCTGTCTGGAACCGTGATGGCCTGGCACTGAAAACCCGCAGCCTGATCACCCTTGCCGCGCTGACCGCGCTCAAATGCCCGCAAGAATTGAAAGGCCACGTGCGCGGCGCGCTGAACAACGGCTGCACCGTGGAAGAGATTCGTGAAACGCTGCTGCATTGCGCGGTGTATGCCGGCGCGCCGGCGGCGATTGATGCGTTTCGGGCGGCGCAGGAAGTGATTGAGAGCTATCAGAAGCCGGAGTGAAAATCCGAAGATGGTGGTGAAAGGTCTGCCGCCATCGCGAGCAGGCTCGCTCCYACAGGGGATCTCCTTTGTTGCACAAGTTGTGTGAACACTGAAGATCACTGTRGGAGCGAGCCTGCTCGCGATGAGGCCCTGAAGAACACCACCAAAGCTCTGGGTTAAATCCACCCACCCCACTGCAACAAAAAGATCCCGATGTTGGTAGTCACCGCCGCCATCAATGTGGTGATCACAATGATCGCCGCCGCCAGCTCGTGATTGCCATTGGCTTGGCGGGCCATGACAAAACTGGCCGCAGCGGTCGGGCTGCCGAAGTACAGAAACAGAATCCCCAGCTCCGCCCCCCGAAAACCCCAGAGCCAGGCCCCAAGGGTTGTCAGCACCGGCAGACCGATCATCTTCACCAGACTTGAGCTGAGTGCCATGTTGCCACTCTTGCGCAACGCTGCCAGCGACAGCGTGCCACCGATGCAGATCAACGCCAGTGGCAAGGTGGTTTGCGCCAGATATTGGCCGGATTTCTCCAGCCAGCCCGGCAAGCCAATATTGAAATAGGCAAACGGGGCCGCCGCAAACACGCTGATGATCAACGGGTTGCCCATCACGCTTTTGCAGATGCTCCACGGATCGGACTTGATCACCGGGCTGTATACCGCCAGCACAATGGTCGAGAGCGTGTTGTAGAACAGAATCACCAGCGCCGCGAGAATCGCACCGAGGGATATCCCGTAAGCACCGTACATACTCGCCGCCAGCGCCAGGCCGATCACCCCGTTGTTGCCGCGAAATGCGCCTTGGGTGTAGATCCCCCGATCTTCACGCGGGCACTTCCAGATCGCCCAGCCCCAGGCAATGGCGAAACTCACCAGCGTGGCAATCGAGAAGTAGATCAGCAGCGCCGGTTGTAGCGCGGCGCGGAGGTCGGCATGCAGGATGCCCAGAAACAACAACGCCGGCATGGTGACGTTGAACACCAGGGCCGACGCGGTGATGATGAAATTGTCGTTGATCCAGTTGATGCGCTTGAGCAACGCCCCCAGAAACAGCATGGCAAACACCGGCGCGGTGATGTTCAGGGTTTCGAGGAAGATAGCCAGCATGCCGGGGGGAACCTTGGGTGAGCGTCGTTAGGGGGCTAATGATAAGCCACTTTCACCCTGATCGTTCCAACGCTCTGCGTGGGAATGCCTCTTGTGACGCTCCGCGTCACGCTTTTGGACGCAGAGCGCCCCTGACTGCATTCCCACGCGGAGCGTGGGAACGATCATTAGTCGGTCTTAGGTAATCGGCGCCGGATTGAACAGGGTGATGTCGTTATGCAGCTTGTGCTGCTCGGCCCACGTCTGTTTCTTGCCGCTGGCCACGTCCAGGTAGTAGTGGAACAACTCCCATCCGAGGTCTTCGATCGAAGCGCGCCCGGTCGCAATCCGCCCGGCATCGATGTCGATCAAATCCGGCCAGCGCTGCGCCAGCTCCGTACGCGTCGAGACCTTCACCACCGGCGCCATCGCCAAGCCATAAGGCGTACCACGGCCCGTGGTGAACACATGCAGGTTCATCCCCGCCGCCAATTGTAACGTCCCGCAGACAAAGTCGCTGGCCGGGGTCGCGCAGAAAATCAGCCCTTTGCGCTTGAAACGTTCGCCAGGGCCAAGCACGCCGTTGATCGCGCTGCTGCCGGACTTGACGATCGAGCCCAGGGACTTCTCGACAATGTTCGACAACCCGCCCTTCTTGTTGCCCGGCGTGGTGTTGGCGCTGCGATCCGCTTCGCCCTTGGCCAGGTAACGGTCGTACCAGTCCATTTCCCGCACCAGTTCCTGAGCGACTTCCTCAGTCTCTGCGCGGGAGGTCAGCAGATAAATCGMATCGCGCACTTCGGTGACTTCGGAAAACATTACCGTCGCACCAGCACGCAGCAACAGGTCCGAGGCATAACCCAGCGCGGGGTTGGCGGTGATCCCGGAAAACGCATCACTGCCACCACACTGCATGCCCAGAATCAGCTCGGACGCCGGCACGGTTTCCCGGCGACGCTGATCGAGCTTCTTCAGACGGGTTTCGGCCAGCGCCATGATCTGCTCGATCATCTCGGTGAAACCGTGACTCGAATCCTGCAAGCGATACAACCACGGCTCGCTCAAATCCACCGAGCTGTCGTTCTCGTGCATCACTTGTCCGGCCTGCAATTTCTCGCAGCCCAGGCTGATCACCAACGCTTCGCCGCCCAGGTTCGGGTTGCGCGCAAGGTTGCGCACGGTGCGGATCGGGATATACGCATCAGCCGCCGTAATCGCCACCCCACAGCCGTAGCTGTGAGTCAGCGCCACCACGTCATCGACGTTCGGGTACTTGGGCAGCAACTCGTCCTTGATACGCTTGACCGCATGATCGAGCACGCCGGTGACGCACTGAACGGTCGTGGTGATCCCAAGAATATTGCGCGTGCCGACGGTGCCGTCGGCGTTGCGATAACCCTCGAACGTAAAGCCTTCCAGCGGTGCCTGCGCCGCCGGCACTTCGGTGGACAGCGGCAAGCTGTCCAGCGGTGGCGCGGTGGGCATGCGCAGTTGATCTTCCTTGACCCAGCTGCCGCGCGGGATCGGCTGCAACGCGTAGCCAATGGTCTGGCCGTAACGAATCACCTGGCCGCCTTCGGGAATGTCCTCCAGCGTGACCTTGTGGCTCTGTGGCACGAAGTCCACTGTCACCAGGCCATCGGGAAACTCGGTGCCGGCTGGCACGCCCTGGTCATTGACCACGATCACTACGTTGTCCCGCTCGTGCAGGCGGATGTAGCGCGGCGAGTCGGAATGTTCAATCAACTGCATGACGCCGCTCCTCAGGAATGCGCTTGTGACAATTTGTGATTTGATTCAGGACCGCTGACCGGTGGCTCTTTGAGTACCACACGTTTGATCGGACCGACGATCACCAGGTAGCTGAACACTGCAACCAGTGCGTTGCAACCGACAAACACCAGCGCCCATTTGAACGAACCGGTGGAGCTGATGATGTAGCCGATCACGATGGGCGTGGTGATCGACGCGATGTTGCCGAACATGTTGAACAGGCCGCCACTCAAACCGGCAATCTGTTTTGGCGACGTGTCGGAGACCACTGCCCAACCCAATGCGCCAACGCCTTTGCCGAAGAATGCCAAAGCCATGAAGCCCACGACCATCCATTCAACGTCAACGTAGTTGCAGGCCACGATGCTGCTGGACACCAGCAAGCCCGCGATGATCGGCGCCTTGCGGGCGAAGGTCAGGGAATGGCCTTTGCGCAGCAGGTAGTCGGAGATCACCCCGCCCAACACACCACCGATAAAACCGCAGATGGCCGGCAACGAGGCAATGAAACCGGCCTTGAGGATGGTCATGCCGCGTTCTTGCACCAGGTACACCGGGAACCAGGTCAGGAAGAAGTAGGTGATGGCGTTGATGCAGTACTGGCTCAAGTACACACCCAGCATCATGCGATTGGTCAACAGCTGACGGATGTAGTCCCATTTCGGACCTTCAGCCGGTTTGCCGGCGGCTTGTCCTTTACCTTTGTCCTGGTCCATATCGACCATGCCGCCGTTCTCGGCGATGTACTTGAACTCGGCCTCGTTGATTTTCGGGTGCTGGCGCGGGCTGTGGATAACTTTCAGCCAGATGCCCGAGAAGATGATACCAACCACACCCATGACGATGAACACATGCTGCCAGCCGAAGCTGTAGACGATCCAGCCCATCAATGGTGCAAACAACACGGTGGCAAAGTATTGCGCCGAGTTGAAGATCGCCGAAGCCGTACCGCGTTCAGCGGTCGGGAACCAGGCCGCCACAATGCGAGCGTTGCCGGGGAAGGATGGTGCTTCGGCCAGGCCGACCAGGAAGCGAAGCATGAACAGCGCTACCACCGCGGTGGACATGCCGAACTCGCCGACATAACCCTGCAACACGRTGAACAGCGACCAGGTGAAAATGCTCAGCGCATAAACTTTTTTCGAACCGAAACGGTCCAGCAGCCAGCCACCGGGAATTTGCCCGGCCACGTAGGCCCAACCGAATGCAGAGAAGATATAACCGAGGGTGACGGCGTCGATGCCGAGGTCTTTTTGCAGGCTGGAGCCCGCGATGGCGATAGTGGCCCGGTCGGCGTAGTTGATCGTGGTCACCAGAAAAAGCATGAGCAGGATCAAATAGCGGACGTGAGTCGGCTTGGTCGCTTGCATGTAGATGTACTCCCACTGATTATTTTTATGCGGGTAAAACATTTTTTGGTCTTGTACCGCGCGAAGCCTGAGGCAGGGCCTCGCGCGGGTGCTACGGGTTACGAACCGATGTAAGAGGTCTTCACCACGGTGTAGAACTCTTGCGCATAGCGACCTTGCTCGCGGGATCCATAGGATGAACCTTTACGCCCGCCGAATGGAACGTGGTAATCCACGCCCGCGGTCGGCAGATTGACCATCACCATCCCGGCCTGGGAATGGCGTTTGAAGTGGTTGGCGTACTTCAGCGAAGTGGTGGCGATACCCGCCGACAGACCGAATTCGGTGTCGTTGGCCATGGCCAGAGCGGCTTCGTAATCGGCAACGCGAACCACGTTGGCCACCGGGCCAAAGATCTCTTCGCGGCTGATGCGCATCTCGGCTTCGCTGTCGGCAAACAGTGTTGGCGCGAGGAAGTAGCCTTCAGTATCGCAAGTCACCAAACCGCCACCGCTGACCAGACGCGCACCTTCGGACTGGCCGATGTCGATGTACTTCATGTCTTGTTCAAGCTGAGCTTGCGAGACGACCGGACCAATGTCGGTGCCGGCTTTCAACGCGTGGCCGACCTTGATCGACTTCATGCG
>NZ_JBFUKU010000286.1:0-6726 GCF_056400685.1 Pseudomonas sp. P5_A12
GCGCAATACAGTGTTGGCGATTCAGCAGATCATCATGCTGGCGGAATTGGCGGTGAATCGGGCGTTGGATAACGTCGATCCGCAAGCGTAGGCGGGTACCGTTCGTTCCTCTGTTCTGCGGCGCTAAAACCCGCTAAACCTTCGGGGGAGCCTCCCCCGAAGATTAGGGCAGTGTGTGTATCACGCTCTTTCTGTATTGGTTTGCCAACAACTCGACCCACTGGTTCCTTTCATAATGCAAACCGTCAATGCAGCTGACTTCAGTGATTTCCATTGCTGTGCCACATAAGAAGGCACCATCAAAATGGCCCAATTCCGAACTCGAAATGTCCCTCTGTATCACTTGCAGATCCATCACCGGGCACAGCTCATCGATGATGACGCGGCGAGTGATACCCGCCAGTGCCATTTCGGTCGTCGGTGTAATGAGTTGGCTGCCCTTCACAAAAAAGATATTGGAACCACTGGACTCGCAGACCGTATCGTTGGTCGAGAGAAACAGCACGTCGTCAAATGCCTCATCTTTATCATGGAAGCTCAAAAAACTGATCGCATAGGTGGACGAGGTTTTGGCTTGATACGGATGGCAATCGGCGGGCGCGCGTCTCCAACTGGCGGTCGTGAGCCTGTAAGGTGTGGTCGCTGCCTTCGGAGCAAATGGCTGGACGAATATCGCCACTTTGCTGCGGCAACCTCGCCCCATGAAACTGACGTCGGCTTCGTCATAAAACACGATGATTTTAATGTACGCGTCTTGCAGCTCGTTGCGCTTGAGTAGTTCATTGCACGCCTCAGTCAGCGTTGCGTTGGTGTAATGCAGGGCATGTTTGAACAAGCGGGCTGACTGTTGTAACCGTTGTAAGTGCTCCTCGCACTTGAAAACCTTGCCGCCATAACTGCGCATGCCTTCGTAGACTGAGGAGGCATAGGACAGCGAGTGTGTGACGGGTGACAAGTTAATCTGATCAAGATGGAGGTATACGCCGTCCAGCCAAGCGAGAGCCGTGGTCATAATCTATTTCCTGATTGATGTTCTTATGATGTTTACAGCGAAGTGAGACGTTAATTTTTTATGATTTCTCGCGCGGTCAGTGCGTTGTAGAACTCGCCCTTGATCAACCCTTCACCTTCATAGCTATTKGGGCGTCCACCTTGACGTTCGAGTTCCTTGATGATGGATTCGTAGTCGTCCACGGGGACGATCCTGAAGTCCATACTGACTCGCGTCATGTTTTCCATGTTCTCTGCGGTCCCGTGCAGAATCCGGGGGTCAAACATCAAGCATTGACCGTAACGAAGGTTGGTCGGCATGGCGTCGGTGCGCAGATCGGCCATCAGTTGGGGACGTTGCTTTGCATAGTCAAAAAAGGCGACCCGACTTTCTTTGTATTCGTCATAGGTATAACCCTGCTCTTGCGCAAAGGCTTTAAGAGTGTTGATGCTGGCAGTTCTGGAGCAAACGCTGAGCGCGCCGGTATTTTTCACGTCACAAAATGGCAGCCACATGTTGATCTGTTGAAAATAATCGCCCAGCAGCGTGTCCGAGTGATGGGTGAAAAGTTCGCCATCCGGCAACCTGTATCGATCATCCAGTTTGGCGGGGATGTGATAGCGGACCAATGGGTTGTGTTCGAATACGAAATCAAAATCCAGATGGTCGCTGAGCCAATGAACAAACTTGTAATACGCCTCGATCATCGGCGCCCCGAGTGTTTGCAGAGGGTCATGCCAATGGCCGGAGTCTTCCAGATGATTGCTGATTTGTTCCTGGCTCAGGCATTCATGTATTTTGTTCAGTGCAAAGTCGGTTTTGAGGTTGTAGCGACTGGCCAAGGTCTTTTGAAGTGTCCCTGCCAAGTCGAAGTCCGACGTTGGGTAATCCATGATAGAGATGCCGTTCTCTATCCTATGAACACTGTAAAGCTGTTTGTTGATATCGAAAAAAGACATTTTAAACTCCTTGTTAGCTGTCTCTCGTACTTGAAAACTCATGCATTTGATGCGGGTTGTTCGTTCGGACCGGAATCAGCCAGCTCTCCRGGTCCACCACCCGGTTGGCGCCCATCCGTATCTTTATATCGATTGCTCCCCGCCCTAGGCAGTTGTTCTTGAAACCCAGTGATTCTGCCACTTTGTACAGTTGGTAATAATCGCTGACGTACAGGTTCAGCCCCGCCGGAACCTGGCTTCGATCTTGACCCTGAACCAGTTGCGAGAAAACCCCGCGTTGTTCATCGGCGTAACTGAGCGAGCCATAGACCGGTGCATGGGTCGTTTTGTCGTAGTTCATTTTGATGTAGTACTTTGAACCTTCCGTCGACCGTGCCAGTGCCTGCATTGCCTCGAGCGAATAGAGGTTTTTGACGTGCTGGTATTTATCCACATTGAAGGATTGAAGAAGTGAGAACGCCACCAACACCTCGCTGTTCTCGGACAATTCACCAAGACGGTATACCTGCGTATGACAGAGGTCCTCGGCCCGGCGCGTCAGGCGCATCATTTCTTTGTAGTGTTTCCTACCCATCGAAGTGAGCAAGCACTCATCCAGGGTTCCCTCAACCTGGAGGTAGGCGACTTGCATGAAGGGCACAGGGATGATTTCTAGTTCGTATTGCTGCCGTATCGAATCTGTCGACTTCTCCATGGAGGGCACTAACAGCCAGTCGGCTGTGTGTGCCTCTTGTGCAAGCGTGTTCAGATAGTGCGGATCGGGGCGTTCGGAAACGGGTAGATAAAAAAAGCCCGGGGCTACATAAGCCTGTTCCTCATGCAGGGCGCTATGCTGAACCACCGTTCCTTTGAGTGTTGCTTCCCAATGGGCTATTCCACACAAGGGTAGTTGTGGGCGGGAGACACCATAGCTGATACAAAACGCATCTCGTTGCGCGTGCAATTCCATGTTTACGATCCTTGTATAGCCACTCGTAAGGATTTATTCGGGGCTTTTTATGCCGTTTTTTCAACCAGCCGTTTTTCGTGATTGAAATTGAAGTTTCTGTTGCCGAGTGCGGAAAGCTCGGGATTGTGAGTAATGATGAAAAACAACGTATTGGGCAGAGCAGAAATGAGCTTTTGAATCAACTGAACCTCATCCGCTCTGTTCAACTCTGAAGTCGCTTCATCGAGGATGACGATCGCCGGGGTATTGAGGGTCAGATCAAGCAATGCCAGTCGTTGTAGTTCTGACTTGCTCAGGTTTACTTCACCATTCCAGGGGACGTGTTGGTTAAAGCCATCCTGCAATTGCTCGACAATATCCGAGAGCCCGAGATAGGCCGCGCCTTGATTGAGTTCTTCCAGTGACGGGTTGTTAAAGTGCTGCGCCAGCGAACCCGGTTTAAACACGGGGTTGGAGGTCAGTAGCTGGACTTCTTCCGCATGCTGGCGTGCTAGGTACCCATCGGTGCCGCCTAGCGTGGATATCTGCCCTTGGCTTGGGAACAAACTGCCCACTACCAGGTTGGCAAACGTGGATTTTCCGACGCCACTGGCACCCATGATCACAACGACTTCATTCTCATGGAACGATTGGTCGAAGTGTTCGAGCACCGTTGAGCCGCTGTTCGGGTTAATGAACGTGACATCGGAAAAGGACACCAGCGGGGCATTCGAACCGACCTTTGTCTGCACCGGCGAAGGTCGAGGCTGAAAGCTGGCAACCACCAGGCGATCAGCACTGTCCAGGACTTGCCGGAGTTCAACGAGACATCTGCCGAGTCGTGCAAAAATCGCAATCAGGCTGTAGGAGAGACTGATCGCCAAAACGTTCACCATGCTGACCGTGCCCGTTGCATGGAAGTAAATCGTTGACGCAACGATGCATGACAGGAAAAAAACGCCGATCAAATCCAGCTTGTAGCTATACCAGCGACGCGTTGCTRCATTGTCCAGCGAGGCGAATGCCCGAGTAGTCACGCTGGGTGACAACCAATCCAGAATCATCGAATTGTCGTGTGCATTATCAAATCGACCACCTGACCAATTCAGTACCTGAACACGTGCAAACAAGGTGGATGTGGCGTCGATTTCCCTGGTATTGAATCGCCGGAGTAACTCGCCGGAGTTTCTTGCGCCATACCAGTAGCAAAGCCCGATAACAACGAACGGCAGCAATACATAGAGGTTGTTCAGCATGACGTAGCCGATTGTTATCAACAGCAAGGTTACGGCGCCAACCGTTTCCAGCAACAACACCGGCAGAACCTCATCGACGCGACGCTGATCCCAGGTCAGCTTGTTCTGACTGTCACGATTAACCTCTTGAGCCAGGGTGTGGTCCAGGCCTGGATTCATCAAATTAGCGAAGTAATGAATGCATTGGGTTGAGGCTGCATCAATACTTTTCCTGACGGTAATCAGCGCCCCGAAAATCGACAGGACCGCACTCACCACTAAAACACTGACCAGCCCGATCAAGGACAGCTGCAAGTGTGTCGTGAGATAACCGCTGGCAATAATGTAATCGCCCGCAATGGTAAACACTTCTTTAAGGGCGAATAGCGCGAAGGCTATCAACGAGATTTTCCACAGGCCGAAATCCAGCAGGCTTCTTGTGATTGACCTTGAGCGTGTCGTTGCAGTTTTTGACCGCTCGGGTACAGAGAGAGGCTCTGCTTCGTCTGCCGGAACAACCGGGGTGAGGTTCTCGGAGCGGGTGCCAACAGGGTGTGAATGCGCTGCAAGTTGATTGGTTTGCACGTGCGCAATGTTGCCGCCCGCCACTGTCCAGACTTCTTGCGCGGCCGCTTTCTCTTCCTGTTTGTCCGTGACAAAAATGACGTTGGTATCGCGCCATGGACCTTGCAGAAGTGAAACAAGCAGGCCCGCCGCGAGGCTTTCGTCCAGACCCGAAGTGGGTTGGTCAATGAAGATCCACTGCGGCTGTGCGACCAAGGCTCTGGCCAACTCAAGACGCTTTCCCTGGCCTCTGGAAACGTCCCAGTTGCCCTCTGCGCCATGGGTGAGCTCATTCAGGTAATCAACGTAAAAGTGCTCGGGTAAGCGAGACAGAGCGAAGGCGCGGCAGGCCTCGTCGTCTGAAAAGTCTCTGCGGTAAAGACTCAGGTTCTCGCGAAGCCCGCCTGCAAACATCCACGGCTCGTCTGGAATGAAGATTGCTCGGCCGTCAGTGTCGTCAAGACATTGCGCTCGGTTTCGTAGCACCGAGGTCTTGCCGCTGCTCGCGGTCCCGATAATCGCAATATGTTTAGCTTGGGTGGTCGGTAGCTGTACCGGTTCAAGGTGGGACGAATCAGCGTGATTGGCACGAAGGAAATACTCGATGTTTTTGTGCCCGACAAATCCTTGAGAGATGCTTTGCACAATATCCGGAATGTTATTGGCGACGGATCTCAAGCCGCCAATCAATGCCATGGCCGCCAACACTCCAGGTGCATCGACGTGACCCAGATAGACTAGCTGCAACAGTGCCGCACTGAGCAGCGCCGCAATGGGCGTCATCGTCGAGATCAAACTGATCGCCGCCACCAGGCGGGCCGCTTTTTTCAGCGACGCTGCTTCGGGGTTTCGTTTGTCGGCGTAGTCGCTTATCAGTTTGGCATTCCAGTTCTTAAGCCAGGCCTGGCGTCGGTTTTTTGTAGCGAACACTCCTATCTCAATGCGTTGCGTGGCGTTCAGTGATAGTTGTGCATAGGTCATGCTCAGTCGTTGAGCCACCCAGAACACGACCAGTGAACTGACGACAATGACCGCCAACGCGGCCAAGGCACTGACGCCTAGGGCAAAGAAGAAGAATGTTGAGGTAAAGATGACCGTGGCGAGTGCCAGCGAGATTGTTATAAGTCCCGACCATGAAGATTCGACACGTGCCGCTTCGCGGTCAAACAGCGTGGTGAGGCTGAGTGGAGACGAGCCACCCAGCGAACTGTTCTTTTTGAGCAGAAGGCGTTGTTCCACATAAGAGCGACCGCCGACACCCACCAGTTCAGCCAAAAAAAACGAGTGGTTGAGCGCCAGCCAGGCGCAGTAGGTCAGCGCCATGCAGGTGGCCCCGAGTGCGATGTTCGACATGACCACCGAGTCGTCTTGTATGAGCTGCGCCAGTAACGATTTGAGGGTAATGGCGGCGCCAAATGCCGCCGCGGTATGTACACCGATGGCTACAAACGCCAACACGATATCTTGTCTGAGGGCTGCAAAAATCCTGAGGTGAAGCCTGTCCTTCCCGTTTTCTTTCCCTGCATCCTGTATCGCAGCGCCACGCCAGCGCTGCCAGCGGGACGCGTGAACGGAACGTGCGCCTCGATGGCGTCCAGGTTCAGGGATCTGAAACCATAAAATTGTGTTCAGGACTTCTGCAATCTTCATGGGGTCAGTTGTATGCCGGCTTGGTTGGAGGTGTTGTATCCATTGCACGATGCGAGTAGTCAGCGCAGGCAATGTCGGCAAACCGGTCGCAAAGCAGAGTGATCATGTTCCAGCCTTCGCTCAGGGTTTCACGCAGCTCTTCGATTTCCTTGGGTGATGCCTGATTCAGCAGTTCTATGCCCATACTGACGTGGCTGCCATCATCTTCACCGTGCTCTTGGAAGTGCGGCATGCTGGTAAACACGCGGGCCGCCTCGCTATGGAAAATCTCGCCGCTGCCTTCCAGCACGATGTGCGTCAGCAATGTCTTGACCATGTCGTTCTTGTAGAGCATTTGATGCCTGAACCATTCCATGGTTGACAGGAATGCCGCGTCCCCTATGGGCGAGTGAGTGGCAT
>NZ_JBFUKU010000287.1:0-9684 GCF_056400685.1 Pseudomonas sp. P5_A12
GTGGTGGGGGAGGCGAGCAATGGCGAGCAGTTGCTCGAGACTTTGCGGCATGTGCCGTGCGAGGTTGTATTGCTGGATATCTCCATGCCGGGCGTGAATGGCCTGGAAGCGATTCCGCGGATTCGTGCGCTGAACAATCCGCCCGCCATCCTGGTGTTGTCGATGCACGACGAGGCGCAAATGGCCGCCCGGGCATTGAAAGTCGGCGCCGCGGGTTACGCGACCAAGGACAGTGATCCGGCGCTGCTGTTAACCGCGATCCGTAAGGTAGCGGCGGGTGGGCGCTACATCGACCCGGATCTCGCCGACCGCATGGTTTTCGAAGTTGGCTTGACCGATTCCAGGCCGTTGCACTCATCGCTTTCGGAGCGCGAGTTTTCGGTGTTCGAACGTCTGGCCCAGGGCGTCAACGTCAATGACATCGCCCAGCAACTGGCCCTGAGCAACAAAACCATCAGCACCCACAAGGCGCGATTGATGCAGAAGCTCAACATCACCTCCCTGGCGGAACTGGTGAAGTACGCGATGGAACACAAACTCCTCTAAGACACCCCCCGTCCACTGTGGGAGCGAGCAGGCTCTCTCCCACAAAGGGCTGTGTGCATATCCAATAACGACGTACATTTCAGCCCACTACGCCTGTTCTTGCGGCTTGTAGCTGACAGCTTGCCGCTGCGTTGTCAAAACGCGCCATCCTTGTAGGGCAATCCCTACCCCCAACCTTCCATTCGGCTGAGGCGATTCTCTCCTGCCCCCCGATTTGCGTGGTCGGCAGGGTCCACTAGGCTTAGTCCCACAGCAGTCATCAACAACAAAGGTGCGGGTATGAGCCAGGTCGATTCAAACGCAGGGGCCAGCGACATTCTGGTCAGCTTTCGTGGAGTGCAGAAAAGCTACGATGGCGAGAACCTGATCGTCAAAGACCTCAACCTGGACATTCGCAAAGGCGAATTCCTCACCTTGCTCGGGCCGTCCGGCTCCGGCAAGACCACCAGCTTGATGATGCTCGCCGGTTTCGAAACACCGACCGCAGGCGAAATACTGTTGGCCGGGCGTGCCATCAACAACGTGCCGCCGCACAAGCGTGACATCGGCATGGTGTTCCAGAACTACGCGTTGTTCCCGCACATGACGGTCGCCGAGAACCTCGCGTTCCCGCTGACCGTGCGCGGCATGAACAAGAGCGACGTCAGCGCCAAGGTCAAAAAAGTCCTGAGCATGGTGCAACTCGACGCCTTTGCTCAGCGCTATCCGGCACAACTGTCCGGCGGACAGCAGCAGCGTGTGGCACTGGCCAGGGCRCTGGTGTTCGAGCCGCAGCTGGTGCTGATGGACGAACCCCTCGGCGCACTCGATAAACAACTGCGCGAACACATGCAGATGGAGATCAAGCACCTGCATCAACGCCTCGGCGTGACCGTGGTCTACGTGACCCACGACCAGGGCGAAGCCCTGACCATGTCTGATCGGGTGGCGGTGTTCCATCAAGGCGAAATTCAGCAGATCGCGCCACCGCGCACCCTCTACGAAGAGCCGAAAAACACCTTCGTCGCCAACTTCATCGGCGAGAACAACCGCCTCAACGGCCGCTTGCACAGCCAGACCGGTGATCGCTGCATCGTTGAACTGGGTCGCGGCGAAAAAGTTGAAGCGCTGGCGGTCAACGTCGGTAAGACCGGCGAACCGGTCACGCTGTCGATTCGTCCCGAGCGCATCAGCCTCAATGGTTCCAGCGAATCATGTGTCAACCGCTTCTCAGGAAGGGTGGAGGAATTCATCTACCTGGGCGACCACGTCCGGGTTCGCCTGGAAGTCTGCGGCAAGACAGATTTCTTTGTGAAACAACCGATTGCCGAGCTCGATCCCGCGCTGGCCGTCGGCGACGTAGTACCGCTTGGCTGGCAGGTCGAACACGTTCGCGCGCTCGACCCACTTCTAGAGGCGCATTGATCGCCCCCCTGCTTCAACAACACCAACCCTGCACGTGGAGAGAACAATAAATGTTGAGATCCCTGAAATTCACCGCCCTGGTCATGGGCATGATCGGTGCGGCACACGCGATGGCCGCGGGTCCGGACCTGACCGTGGTGTCCTTTGGCGGGGCGAACAAGGCTGCGCAGGTCAAAGCCTTCTACGCACCGTGGGAAGCGGCAGGCAACGGCAAGATCGTGGCGGGCGAGTACAACGGCGAAATGGCCAAGGTCAAAGCCATGGTCGACACCAAGAGCGTGTCCTGGGACCTGGTAGAAGTTGAATCGCCAGAACTGTCCCGTGGCTGCGACGAAGACATGTTCGAGCAGCTGGATCCCAAGCTGTTCGGCAAACCAGAAGACTTCGTCAAAGGCGCTATCCAGCCGTGCGGCGTGGGCTTCTTCGTGTGGTCGACCGTGTTGGCCTACAACGCCGACAAACTGACTTCCGCACCAACCAGCTGGGTGGATTTCTGGGACACCAAAAAATTCCCGGGCAAGCGTGGCCTGCGTAAAGGCGCCAAGTACACCCTGGAATTCGCTCTGATGGCCGACGGTGTTGCACCGAAAGACGTCTACAAAGTACTGGCCGGCAAGGATGGTCAGGACCGCGCGTTCAAGAAGCTCGATGAGCTCAAACCAAGCATCCAGTGGTGGGAAGCTGGCGCACAACCGCCGCAGTACCTCGCTTCTGGTGACGTGGTCATGAGCTCGGCCTACAACGGCCGGATCGCTGCCGTGCAGAAAGAAAGCAACCTGAAAGTGGTGTGGAACGGCGGCATCTACGACTTCGACTCATGGGCGATTCCAAAAGGTCTGGATAAAGCACGTGCAGAAGCGGCGAAAAAATTCATCGCCTTCTCGGTGCAGCCGCAGCAGCAGAAGACCTAMTCGGAAAACATCGCCTACGGCCCGGTCAATGTCCTGGCCGTACCGTTGCTGCCCAAGGATGTCCTGAAAGACATGCCGACCACCCCGGAAAACATCGCCAACCAGGTGCAGATCGACGTCAGCTTCTGGGCTGACAACGGCGAGCAACTGGAACAGCGCTTCAATTCCTGGGCTGCCAAGTAACACATGTAACAAGGGACGACGGTTCACTGGTTGATCGTTCCCACGCTCTGCGTGGGAATGCCGCCCGGGACGCTCCGCGTCCTTGTGACGCAGAGCGTCACTGGATGCGTTCCCACGCAGAGCGTGGGAACGATCATGGTTCGGGGTGCTTCTGCGCCTCTGTAACGATCAAAGATTTCCGGAGTACGCCATGGCCACCGCCATTCCACTGAACGCGGGCACTGACCCCACCTTGAAGCAGCGACTCAAGCACGCCGAGCGGATCAACCGCTGGAAGGCTCAAGCCTTGATCGCGCCGTTGGTGCTGTTTCTGTTGCTGGTGTTCCTGGTGCCCATCGTGGCGCTGCTCTATAAAAGCGTGGGTAACCCGGAAGTGGTCGGCGGCATGCCGCGCACCGTGTCGGCCATCGCTAGCTGGGACGGCCGAGGCCTGCCCGCTGAACCGGTTTACAAAGCGGCCAGCGAAGACCTCGCCGAAGCCCGCAAGAATCAAACCCTGGGCGACTTGTCCAAGCGCTTGAACATGGAACTGGCCGGCTATCGCAGCCTGCTGACCAAAACTGCTCGCGCGTTGCCGTTCGCCACTGAACCGGCTTCCTATAAAGAAGCGCTGGAAGCGCTCGACGAGCGTTGGGGCGACCCGGCCTACTGGCAAGCGGTGCGCCGCAACGTCAGCAGCATTACGCCTTACTATCTGCTGGCAGCGGTCGATCATCGGATCGATGACCTCGGCGAACTGGCCCCGGCGACACCCGATCAGGCGATCTATCTCGACATCTTCGCCCGGACCTTCTGGATGGGCCTGATCATTACGGCGATCTGCCTGGTACTGGCATATCCATTGGCCTACCTGCTGGCGAACCTGCCTTCGCGTCAAAGCAACCTGTTGATGATTCTGGTCCTGCTGCCGTTCTGGACCTCGATCCTGGTGCGTGTCGCCGCCTGGATTGTGTTGTTGCAATCGGGCGGACTGATCAACAGCGGCCTGATGGCTATGGGCATCATCGATAAACCGCTGGAGCTAGTGTTCAACCGTACCGGCGTTTACATCTCCATGGTGCACATCCTGCTGCCGTTCATGATCCTGCCGATCTACAGCGTCATGAAAGGCATCTCGCCGACGTACATGCGTGCCGCGATTTCCCTCGGCTGCCACCCGTTTGCCAGTTTCTGGCGGGTGTACTTCCCGCAGACTTATGCCGGTGTCRGTGCCGGTTGCCTGTTGGTGTTCATCCTCGCCATTGGCTACTACATCACCCCGGCGTTGCTGGGCAGCCCGAACGATCAGATGGTCAGCTACTTCGTCGCCTTCTACACCAACACCAGCATCAACTGGGGCATGGYGACCGCACTGGGCGGGTTATTGCTGCTGGCGACCGTGGTGCTTTATCTGATTTACAGCTGGCTGGTGGGCGCCAGCCGCCTGCGCCTGAGYTAAGGGGAGAACGAAATGCTGAGTCCTTATATGTCGCCCGTTGAGCGGGTGTGGTTCTACAGTTTGCGGATTTTCTGCGGCTTGATTCTGTTGTTCCTGATTTTGCCGGTGCTGGTGATTATTCCGCTGTCGTTCAACTCGGGCAGTTTCCTCGTGTACCCGCTGCAAGGCTTTTCGCTGCACTGGTACCAGGACTTCTTTGGCTCGGCCGAATGGATGCGTGCGCTGAAGAACAGCATCATTGTCGCCCCGGCGGCGACGGTGCTGGCGATGATCTTCGGTACGCTTGCAGCAATTGGCCTGACCCGCGGCGATTTTCCCGGCAAGCCTCTGGTGATGGCCCTGGTGATTTCGCCGATGGTGGTGCCGGTGGTGATCATTGGTGTGGCGAGTTACCTGTTCTTTGCCCCATTGGGGTTGGGCAACAGCTTCTTCTCGCTGATCGTGGTGCATGCGGTGTTGGGTGTGCCGTTTGTGATCATCACCGTGTCGGCGACGCTGCAGGGGTTCAACCAAAATCTGGTGCGCGCCGCTGCAAGCCTGGGTGCCTCGCCACTGACGGCGTTCCGCCGGGTGACATTGCCGTTGATTGCGCCGGGTGTGATCTCCGGTGCGCTGTTTGCCTTTGCGACATCGTTCGATGAAGTGGTGGTGACGTTGTTCCTGGCCGGTCCGGAACAAGCGACCTTGCCACGGCAGATGTTCAGCGGGATTCGCGAAAACCTCAGCCCCACTATCGCCGCTGCAGCGACCTTGTTGATCGCCTTCTCGGTAATCCTGCTGCTGACCCTGGAATGGCTGCGTGGTCGCAGCGAAAAACTGCGCACCGCACAGGTCTAAAGCCACACACCATCCCCTGTGTGAGTGAGCCTGCTCGCGATAGCTATCTGACATTCAACATTGATGTTGACTGACACACCGCTATCGCGAGCAGGCTCRCTCCCACAGTTGATTTGTGGTGGTTTCGGGATCGTTGGTCATTCATGTCCTGAATAGCAGACAACCCCCAATCCCCAGCTACTCTTGTGCCCAGCTCCCCTAGCTATAAGAGGCTGCGCACGATGAGTCTTTCCTCTTTCAAAATTGCTCACAAATTGATCACCGGCGCAGGCGCTATCGAGCAGCTCGCCGCTGAACTGACCCGTCTTGATGTCGTTAACCCGCTGATCGTGACCGATGCGGCGCTGGTCAAATCCGGCACGGTCGAGTTGGCGCTGGCGCAATTGGGTGATCGCACCTACGAGATTTTCGACCGGGTCCTGCCAGACCCGGAAATCGCCATCGTCGAAGACTGCATGCGGGTGTATCGCGACGGTGGGCATGACGGCTTGATCGGCCTGGGCGGTGGCAGTGCCATTGATATTGCCAAGAGCGTGGCGGCGTATGCCGGTTACCACGGCGCGCTGGAAGACCTGTTCGGTGTCGATCAAGTGCCGCGCAAAGGTCCACCGCTGATCGCCCGACAAGGTCGCGCAGCTGAAAAAAGGCATCGTCAGCGACTACCTATTACCCGACGTGGCGCTGGTCAGTCCGCAAATGACCCTGACCTGCCCGCGCGGTGTTACGGCGGCCAGTGGCGTCGATGCATGGGTGCATGCCATCGAGTCCTACCTGTCGGTCAATGCCTCGCCGATCACGGACGCCTTGGCCATCGGCGCCATCAAGCTGATCGCCAAAGCGTTGCCCAAGGCCTATGCCAATCCGTCCAACCTGCAAGCCCGTGAAGACATGGCCACCGCCAGCCTGATGGCGGGCATGGCGTTCGGCAATGCCGGGGTCGGCGCGGTGCACGCGTTGGCGTACCCGCTGGGCGGACGTTTCAATATCGCCCACGGTGTCAGCAACGCCTTGTTGCTGCCCTATGTCATGACCTGGAACAAGATGGCCTGCGTCGAGCGCATGCAAGATATTGCCGAGGCCATGGGGGTGAAGACCGCTCATCTGAGTGCCAACGATGCCGCGGACAAAGCCGTGGAGGCGATGACCGCGCTGTGCGCAGCGGTGGAAATCCCGCTGGGCATGCGCAGCTTCGGCGTTCCCGAAGACGCCATCCCGGCCATGGCTGCGGAAGCGGCAGGGATCGAGCGCCTGATGCGCAACAATCCACGCAAATTGAGCGCCGCCGATATCGAGAAAATCTACCGAGCGGCGTACTAGGGGGCGTTCTCCAGTAGTTTCCGCGGCGGGGAAACTACGGGAGAAAGCCCCCAAGACAACCACTACGTGCCCAACCTGACCATCGGCCCGATGGTGTGCGCGGCGCTGCGCAAGTACGGCGTGACCGCGCCAATCGACGCGCACCTGATGGTCAGCCCAGTGGACCGCATCGTCGGTGACTTCATCGAAGCCGGCGCGACCTACATCACCTTCCACCCGGAAGCTTCGCAGCACGTCGACCGTTCCCTGCAACTGATCCGCGAGGGCGGCTGCAAGTCGGGCCTGGTGTTCAATCCGGCGACTCCGCTGAGCGTGCTCGAATACGTGATGGACAAGGTCGACATGATCTTGCTGATGAGCGTCAACCCGGGTTTTGGCGGGCAGAAGTTCATCCCCGGCACCCTCGACAAGCTGCGCCAGGCGCGTGCGTTGATCGACGCCTCCGGGCGTGACATTCGCCTGGAAATCGACGGTGGCGTGAACGTGAACAACATCCGTGAAATTGCTGCTGCTGGCGCTGACACCTTCGTCGCAGGCTCGGCGATTTTCAACGCGCCGAACTATCAGGAAGTGATCGAGAAGATGCGCGCCGAACTGGCACTGGCTCGCCCATGAGTGGTTTTGAGCAGTTGTTCCCTGGGCGTCTGCCGCGACTGGTGATGTTCGATCTGGATGGCACGCTGATCGATTCGCTCCCGGACCTCGCAGCGGCCGTGGATAACATGCTGCTCAAGCTGGGCCGCCAGCCTGCCGGCATCGAGTCGGTACGTGAATGGGTCGGCAACGGTGCGCCGGTATTGGTGCGGCGTGCGCTGGCGGGTGGCATTGAGCACTCCGCCGTCGACAACACTGAGGCTGAACATGCGCTGGAAATTTTCATGCAGGCCTATGGCGCAAGCCATGAGCTGACCGTGGTTTACCCTGGTGTGCGCGACACCCTGAAGTGGCTGCACAAGCAAGGCGTGGAGATGGCGCTGATCACTAACAAGCCGGAGCGTTTCGTCGCGCCGTTGCTGGATCAGATGAAGATCGGCCGCTACTTCAAATGGATCATCGGCGGCGATACCCTGCCGCAGAAAAAGCCCGACCCGGCCGCACTGTTTTTCGTGATGAAAATGGCCAACATCCCGGCCTCGCAATCCTTGTTCGTCGGCGATTCGCGCAGCGATGTGCTGGCGGCGAAAGCGGCGGGGGTCAAGTGCGTGGCGCTCAGTTACGGCTACAACCATGGTCGGCCGATTGCCGAAGAGTCACCGGCATTGGTGATCGACGATCTGCGCAAACTAATTCGCGGTTGCCTGGATCCAGCCGCTGAGATAACGTTGCGCGACGCTGTTCAACCCCCTGCTGGAAACGCCATCGTGGTGGTCACTCGCAAACTCTGGATGAAAGTCATCAAGGCCCTGGCCCGCTGGCGTTGGCGCGCCTGACTTGTTCCTGGCCGGCGTACCGGCGCGTTTGCATACCTGACCGTTAGACCCTCAAGCCACGAGGCTACCCCATGATCCGCGAAGAATTCCTGCGTTTGGCCGCTGCTGGCTACAACCGCATCCCGCTTGCCTGCGAAACCCTGGCTGACTTCGACACGCCGCTGTCGATCTACCTGAAACTGGCCGACGAGCCGAACTCCTACCTGCTTGAATCGGTTCAGGGCGGGGAAAAGTGGGGCCGTTATTCGATCATCGGTCTGCCGTGCCGCACCGTACTGCGGGTGCATGACCATCACGTCAGTGTGACCGTCGACGGTATCGAGACCGAAAGCCATGACGTTGAAGACCCGTTGGCCTTCGTCGAAACCTTCAAGGCCCGTTACAACGTGCCGACCATCGCCGGCCTGCCGCGTTTCAACGGTGGTCTGGTGGGTTACTTCGGTTATGACTGCGTGCGGTACGTGGAGAAGCGTTTAGGCAAATGCCCGAATCCGGATCCATTGGGCGTGCCGGATATTCTGCTGATGGTCTCCGATGCGGTGGTGGTATTCGACAACCTCGCCGGCAAGATGCACGCGATTGTGCTGGCCGACCCGGCGCAGGCCGATGCTTTCGAGCAAGGCCTGGAACGTTTGGAAGAACTGCTGGAAAAGCTGCGCCAGCCGATCACGCCGCGCCGTGGCCTGGATTTCAGCAAGCAACAGTCGGCTGATCCGGTGTTCCGTTCGAGCTTCACTCAGGACGATTACGAAAAAGCCGTCGACACCATCAAGGAATACATCCTGGCCGGTGACTGCATGCAGGTCGTACCGTCCCAACGCATGTCGATCGACTTCAAGGCTGCGCCGATTGATCTGTACCGGGCGCTGCGTTGCTTCAACCCGACGCCTTATATGTACTTCTTCAACTTCGGCGACTTCCATGTGGTCGGCAGTTCGCCGGAAGTGCTGGTGCGGGTTGAAGACAACCTGATCACCGTGCGCCCGATTGCCGGCACGCGCCCACGCGGCGCCAACGAAGAAGCCGACCTGGCACTGGAAAAAGACCTGCTGTCCGACGACAAGGAAATCGCCGAGCACTTGATGCTGATCGACCTGGGTCGTAACGACACCGGTCGGGTCTCGGAAATCGGTTCGGTGAAGCTCACCGAGAAGATGGTCATCGAGCGTTATTCCAACGTGATGCACATCGTGTCCAACGTCACCGGGCAATTGAAGGCCGGTCTGACGGCGATGGACGCGCTACGGGCGATCCTGCCGGCGGGCACGTTGTCGGGTGCGCCGAAGATTCGCGCGATGGAAATCATCGATGAATTGGAACCGGTAAAACGTGGCGTCTACGGCGGTGCGGTCGGTTACTTTGCCTGGAACGGCAACATGGACACCGCGATTGCAATCCGCACGGCGGTGATCAAAAACGGTGAGCTGCATGTGCAGGCCGGCGGCGGCATCGTTGCCGATTCGGTACCGGCGCTGGAATGGGAAGAAACCCTGAACAAACGCCGCGCGATGTTCCGCGCCGTGGCACTGGCCGAACAAACTCCGGACACCTGAGTTCACCGGTAACCCTGTGGGAGCGAGCCTGCTCGCGAAAGCGGTGTATCAAGCGAAGTTGATGT
>NZ_JBFUKU010000288.1:0-6596 GCF_056400685.1 Pseudomonas sp. P5_A12
TCAGCGATCGGGTTTAGTCGCCCGGCGGTTTGATACATGTGTATAAACGTCATCCAGTCGGGTAATCCCTATCCCCGCACTTGATGGTGGCTGTTCGCAGGGCGCCCTCGGGCGCGCCGGAATTCGTATCTCCGCCGGTCGACTAACCTGCTTACAGCCGCCACCCCCTCGTTTAGTCGCGAGACGGTGGCAGCCCTATGACGGAGATCGATCATGTTCAAACCAACACCCAATCCACCCCCCGAAACCGACCCGGTTTCCCCCTACGCCAGCCTCGATTCAAGAAAGCTCCACACTGCCGCCGACAAGGCGCTGGACCATTACCTCAAACCCGACGTCGAATCCCTTCGCACTTCCCAGGACCGCGCCATGAAAATGTTCACCGTTGTCCCGGATGCCAACCCCGAAGCCCTGACCATCGAGACCTACGAAACCTTTTCGACGGTCAGCATTCTGCTGCTCGACCTGGCTGAAAGCCTGGACAACACGCTGCGGCATCTGGCGATGGCGATTTATCGGATGAGTGAGTTCGGGTTGATGCTGGTGGAGCGGTCGCTGGATAACGAGCGGGCGATCAAGACGACGTAGTACAAAATCCCTGTACCAGCCGGCGCAGCCTGCGTCGGCCGGTCCGCGCTCGGGCGCAGCAGTCGTAAAACCTGCGCTCACGGTGTACCTGATACGCCGAGGTGCCTGAATTCACGACGGCTTCGCCGCCGAACGCAGGCTTCGCCAGCTGCTACAGGTTGTGGGGTGTTGTCACGCCGAGGCAGGCAACGGCTGAAAACTGAAGTACTGCCTCAAAGCCTTCACCAACTGCCCATACTCCGGCGGTGCCCGTTGCAGGCTGAACCCGGCGTCGTAGTGCTGCGGCGTTTCGTCTTCATGGCACCACAGGCAACTTGCCGTCAGGTCGATGACCTGCAGGCAACCATTGGTGGCGGGAATTTTCAGACGCAGGTCGAAGTCGACGCCCACCATCATGGGCAACTGGCTGATCAGCATCAGCCCTTCTTCGGACACGTTGCCGAGATAGCCGATGGGTTTGTCGGTGACGCTGTTGAACACTTTCAGGAAATACGGCAGCTGATGCCGCGTGATCCGGCGGTTGGTAAACATGCGCAAATGGCCCAGCAAGACCCTTAAGCAGGGCCGCACTACTGCTTCGGAACGGGTCTTCTTCTTTATTGATAGAAGTGAAGGCGCGCTCTCCCCGATCCCGGTGCGACAGTCCATGCAACCGCTGACGCCTACTTCTGCCGATCACAGGTATGACCTCGGGTTTAGAGGCAAGGCTCTAAAACCGATCTCTTGGACTATAGCTCACCACCGCCAGTGAGCCAGCCCTTGCGTGGCGACTGCAATCAGTACGTCGGACGCACGGCCGTAGCGCTTCTCAGCGGGTAACGGCCTTGGCTCTCCAGGGTTTCCAGACGAGCGCGGGCACGGTAGGCGTATTCGCTGTGGGGGTACGTCTCGATGATGTACTGGTAAGTCTGAGCCGCATCGATATACAGCATCTGCTTTTCCAGGCACTGGCCGCGCATCATCGACACTTCCGGCCACACATGAGGCCGTGCACGGCTGGAGCGCTCCACTTTCGACAGTTCGAGTATGACCTGCTCGCAATTGCCACGGTCGTAAGCGCTGTAGGCGAGATTCAAATGATGGTTCATCGACCAACGGGCGCAGCCCGTCACACTGAGGGCAAGGACGGCAATGAGCGCGAATCGCATGGGGGTTCTCCTGTAGTGAGCTCTGTATCGACCCGTTGTGCAAAATCTTCAGGCTGCCTGTAACGAACGTTTAAAGATAAAAGCCAATAAGTAGTGCATTCGAACAATGACTACACCCAAAGATGATAGTAGCCTCACTCAGCGCTTGAACTCAGGAGTCTTTGCATGTCCGTCCGTCGTACCAAAATCGTCGCCACCCTTGGCCCGGCCAGTAACTCGCCGGAAGTTCTCGAACAGCTGATTCTGGCTGGCCTGGACGTCGCCCGCCTGAACTTCTCCCACGGCACCCCCGACGAGCACAAGGCTCGCGCGAAGCTGGTGCGTGACCTCGCAGCCAAGCACGGCCGCTTCGTCGCCCTGCTGGGTGACCTGCAAGGCCCGAAAATCCGTATCGCCAAATTCGCCAACAAGAAGATCGAGCTGAAGATCGGTGATCAATTCACCTTCTCCACCAGCCATCCTCTGACCGAAGGCACCCAGCAAGTGGTCGGCATCGACTACCCCGACCTGGTCAAGGACTGCGGCGTAGGCGACGAGCTGCTACTCGACGACGGCCGCGTGGTGATGCGCGTGGATACCGCCACCGCCACCGAACTGAACTGCACCGTGCTGATCGGCGGTCCGCTGTCCGACCACAAAGGCATCAACCGTCGTGGTGGTGGTCTGACCGCTCCAGCCCTGACCGAGAAAGACAAGGCCGACATCAAGCTCGCCGCCGAGATGGAAGTCGACTACCTCGCCGTGTCCTTCCCGCGTGACGCTGCCGACATGGAATACGCCCGTCAACTGCGCGACGAGGCCGGCGGTACTGCCTGGCTGGTGGCGAAGATCGAACGCGCCGAAGCCGTGGCTGACGACGACACCCTCGATGCGCTGATCAAGGCGTCCGACGCGGTGATGGTGGCTCGTGGTGACCTGGGTGTGGAAATCGGCGACGCCGAGCTGGTGGGCATTCAGAAGAAAATCATTCTGCACGCACGCCGCCACAACAAGGCGGTGATCGTCGCGACCCAGATGATGGAGTCGATGATCCAGAACCCGATGCCGACCCGTGCCGAAGTGTCCGACGTGGCCAACGCCGTGCTCGACTACACCGACGCCGTGATGCTCTCGGCGGAAAGTGCCGCTGGCCTGTATCCACTGGAAGCTGTGCAGGCGATGGCGCGCATCTGTGTCGGCGCTGAAAAGCACCCGACCAGCAAGACCTCCAGCCACCGTATCGGCAAGGTCTTCGAAAGCTGCGACCAGAGCATCGCGCTGGCGGCCATGTACACCGCCAACCACTTCCCGGGCGTAAAGGCGATCATCGCCCTGACCGAAAGTGGCTACACGCCGTTGATCATGTCGCGCATCCGTTCGTCGGTGCCGATCTATGCGTTCTCCCCGCACCGCGAAACCCAGGCCCGCGCGGCCATGTTCCGTGGCGTCTACACCGTCCCGTTCGACCCGGCATCGTTGCCGCCTGGGCAAGTCAGCCAGGCCGCGATTGACGAGTTGCTGAAATTGGGTGTTGTGGAGAAAGGCGACTGGGTCATCCTGACCAAGGGCGACAGCTACCACACCATCGGCGGCACCAACGGCATGAAAATCCTGCACGTTGGCGACCCGATGGTCTGAGTGACCGACTGCTGAAAAACAAAAGCCCCGCCTGATCGTTCCCACGCTCCGCGTGGGAATGCAGCCCGGGACGCTCCGCGTCCCAAAGCGGACGCGGAGCGTCCGTTGAGGCATTCCCACGCAGAGCGTGGGAACGATCAACTCAATGCCGTTTGATAAACCCGGTCAACGCCGCCAACGCTTCCGGTGAGCGCAACCGCTGGGTGAACAAAGCACCCTCTTCTTCTATCACCTTGCGCAGCAAATCCCGGTCCGGCGCTTTCATCAATTGCTTGCTGATGCGCACCGCTTCCGGCGGCAGCGATTCAAAACGCAACGCCATCTCCCGCGCCTTGGCCAACGTGGCTTCGCCACTGCCCAACGCCTCGGTAGCAATGCCCCACTCTGCCGCCTGTTCACCGCTGAAACCTTCTCCCAGCAACAACAACTCCGCCGCTTTGGCATGCCCGAGCAAACGCGGCAGGATCAGGCTGGAACCGAACTCCGGGCATAAGCCGAGATTGACGAACGGCATGCGCAGGCGAGCATCACGACTGACGTAAACCAGATCGCAATGCAGCAGCATGGTCGTACCAATCCCCACCGCCGCACCCGCTACTGCAGCGATCACCGGTTTGCGGCATTCCAGTAAATTGAGCATGAAGTGAAACACCGGGCTGTCGAGGCTGCCTGGCGGTTGCTGGATGAAATCAGCGATGTCGTTGCCAGCGGTGAAGCACTCGGCACTGCCGGTGATCAGCACGGCATTGATTTCGGGATCGGTGTYGGCCTGTTTCAGCGCCTCGGCCAGATGGCTGTACATGTCGCGGGTCAGGGCGTTTTTCTTCTCGGGGCGATTCAGGCGTAGCGTCAGCAAACCGCGTTCGCGTTCGATCTGGATGGCTTCGGTCATGAGGGTCTCGCGTCTGAAAAAATCAGCGCTCAACCACGAGGCAGGAACACATCGGCCAGCAGTTGATTGCGCGGCAACCCCGCGAGGTACAGGCGCCGGGAAAAGGCGTCGACACTGTCGGGGGCTCCGCAGACTAAGGCCAGGGTTTGCCGGGAGACAAGSCGCAGTTGCGCCAATGCCTGCGGCAGCTCGGCCGGGGTCCAGAGTTCGACGCTGAGGTTTTCACGGCCCTCGGCCATGGCGTGCAGGGGTTTGGCCAGATAATGCTCGTCGGCGTCATGGGCCAGGTGAATGACACGAATGGCGCCCTGATGATCCTGACGCAGCGCTTCGCGTAATACGCCAAACAGCGGCCCTAAACCGGTGCCGGCGGCCAACAGCCACAGCGGTCGGGAGTGCCAGTCCGGGTCGTAGTGCAGCGAGCCGCCGCGCAGTTCGCCGAGGCGTATCGAATCGCCGATTTTCAACTGACGGGCCGCGTCGCTAAATTGCCCGGGCTGACGACAATCGAGGTGAAACTCCAGAAAGCGGTCTTCTTGCGGCAGGCTGGCCAACGAATAAGGACGTGCCACATTGCCCGCCCACAACACCAGATGCTGCCCGGCGCGGTAGCGCAATGGACGCTCAGGTATCAGACGTAAACGCAAGACACTGGCGCTCAACCAATCCACGGCCGCGACCTCGGCCGGACGGCCGTCCTGCTGCGGGTCGAAGGTGTGCACTTGCAAGTCCTCGACCACCTGGCACTGGCACGCCAGGCGCCAGCCTTGTTGGCGTTGCTCTGCACTCAAGGCATCGGGTCGGCTGTCGCTCGGTAACCCCTGCACACATTGCACCAGGCAGGCATGGCAACTACCGGCGCGGCAACTGTAGGGGACGGCCACGCCGTTTTGATTCAAGGCATCGAGCAGATTGCTGCCCGGTGCCACCGACCACTGACGCTCGCCGACCCGCAACTCAGGCATCGACGTTCTCCCAGGCCGCCGCACAACGATTGCGACCCTCACGTTTGGCGCGGTAAAGCGCCTGATCGGCGCGTTGCAAGGCGTCGTCGAGATCGTCGCCCGGTTCCAGCAAGGTCATGCCCGCGGACAAACTGAGATGGACGACGTCGAGGCCGATCAGCTCGACATCGGTGAAGGCAATGCGCAACCGCTCACAGCACGCGGTCAGGCGTTCGGCATCGCAATCGGGCACCATCACCACGAATTCTTCACCGCCATAACGCGCCAGCACATCGCCGTCGCGCAGGCACGCGGTCGCGACGCCGGCAAAGGCTTGCAGAACCTGGTCGCCCGCCGCATGGCCGTGGACATCGTTGATGCGTTTGAAGTGGTCAAGGTCGATCAGCGCCAGGCCATGCACGACGCCAGCGTCCATGGCGTTCAGCTCGCGGGAGGCCAGGCGCAGGAAATGGCGGCGGTTGAACAGCCCGGTGAGTTCGTCGGTGGCGACCAGGTCTTCGAGCTGGCGCATCATCCCGCGCAGGGTGTCCTGGTGCGCTTGCAAGGCGAAGCGCCGCTGGCGCATGCGCTGACGTGAAGCCTGCACATAGCGGGCGTAGAGCACCAGCCAGATCAGCACAATCAGCAACACGCAGACTTGCAACCCGGCCAGCGCCGGGTCGCGGAGCTGAAAGTGGTAGCCCTCCCACAGCGTGATCGCACTGAAACTGAAGAACACCAACAGCGCACACCGCACCAGCGCTCGGCGCGACAGATGAAACAGCCCGAAGAGCAGGATCAGCACGTAAAACACCAGGAACGCGCCGCGTGCCTCATCCAGGTTGGCGATCAGCCAGGTTTGCCAGCCCAACCCCATCAACACCTGCACTTCGGTCAGGCTGGGGTCAGAAAAGCGCAGGTTGCAGCCGCTGTAAAACACCGCGAATAAAGCCGCCTGGCTGATGACCACTAATCCAGTGCCGACGGTCAGGCTGGCCACGGACTCATCGAAGTGTCCGGTAAAAAACGCCAGCCACAGTAGCAGCAGCGCCAGGGCGTAAGTGCCGGCTGCAAGGGCAAAGCGTTTGAGTAAAAGCTGTTGAAGGGCGTTATGGGTCAATCGTTGACTCACCATGCGAAAGAAAGCTGTTTGAGTGTCCTACTCTACAGTCCGGTTGCCACTTTAGTGGCGGGCCGGATAAATGACCATTCAATTTTCTGGACGGAAAACCGCCGTCAAAAGTATGACCCGTTTTCACCCACCCCGATCCCTGTAGCAGCTGGCGAAGCCTGCGTYCGGCGGCGAAGCCGTCGTSAATTCAGSCACCTCGGCGTATCAGGTACACCGTGAGCGCAGGTTTTACGACTGCTGCGCCCGAGCGCGGACCGGCCGACGCAGGCTGCGCC
>NZ_JBFUKU010000289.1:0-6576 GCF_056400685.1 Pseudomonas sp. P5_A12
GCCTAACGGCGAAGACTGCTCCAGCCTGACCTGTACATCTCATCTCCCCGATGGCGATCAGGTATTTGATGAGCGCTTTAGTAAGTGTGCCGTAACCATCCAGCGGGGGATGCAGCGTTCGACCGCGATGCACATCACAACCCAAAACCTTGACGGATCGAAAACGCTGACGGCGTTTATCTGAACAACCAGCGCCACGTCAGCCTGACGATAACTGCCCTATACCGGTGATGGTTGAGGAAGTGGGTGGTCACTTCTAATCCGGTTAACCCACCCGAGCACCTGGTACTCCCCAGCACCAGGCCGCATCGGAGTGTGATCTGGTTGCGATGAATGCCAGTCCTCGATGACTGGTGGGCAGATTGGATCAGATCACACCCCGATGCGGACGAATTCTGCACCGCGCAACGCGGCTGCCTGTCCAGTGAGCGAGCCATAGGAGGATGACCATCATGAAATAGACCAAAGCCCGAAGAACACTGCATCTGTGAAAGGCCCGAACGTCCACGGGCCTTTCTTTTACCTGCCTTTATCCRTCAGCACTCTCCCCTGCGCCCAACGGCAACCAGCAGGCGGCCCGAGTGCTGACGAATAACCGCAACCCTCAGGCTCAAGGAGTCGATATGAACCAGACCATTCGCCAAAAACAAGCGGTCCTGCAGGTGTTGCGGGATCGCATCTCAATGTCCACCTCGGAGATGTACAAGATGATCGGTCGAGATGAGCCAGTGCGTGAACCTCGATTCAATGTTGTGCCCCTGGGCAAGAACAAGTTTGACGTGATCGAGCGCTCCACCGGCCTCTCCCGGGGCGCCCGTAACGGGCACGGCATGGCTTGCGATTACGCAAAGCAACTGGAAAAGAACGCTGACTTCTTCGAAGGTGTCCGGGTAACCACTACCCGCTTCGGCCGCACCCTTCTCCGCTGGACCATCGCCTGCACTGTGCTTCTGGTCGTGTTCGCCTACTACGGGGCAAAGCCATGATCGGTGTACCAATGCCCCACCCGCGAGACTCGATCATCGAGAACCTGAACCAGCAGCTGGAGCATTACTTCGGCACCGGCAAATCGGTGCAGGAAATTGAACCAGGTGTTACCGGTGAGAAAGCCCTCGGCTTCGGCAGCGCCCACAGCAACAAGCTTCGTGCAGGGCGGGACAGAATCGCACCGGAGCTTAAGACCCTCGCCGAAAGCGGGTCCTCACTGAATAAAGCGGCTGAAGCACTCGGCATTGATCACAAGCGTGCCAGGCTGATCGCCAGCGAGAATGGCTTCAAGTTCAAATCATGACGCGCCTCAGCAAACAGGTGCGCCAGCGCCGAAGACAGACATGGCTGGATATACCAGCCCACGAAATTGAAGAGACAGGCCATGGCCAAGAGCAACGCGGATATTCAGAGGGACAAGCGCGCCAAGGAGAAAGCCTTGCTCGACCGGATTGGTGCCGAGAAGCGATCGCTGATCGTGTCGAAGGCATTGGATGACGCCCTTCATGTTCTGGGCGAGCGCCACGGCTTCGAGGAATGGCAGGAAACAGCGTCAACTTTCTTGATCAATCTCGCCGCGGCGCCATCCGAAGAGTCCGCCCGCTTCGCCAACATGTCGCGACACAAAATCACAATTAGCGAAAACGTGTCGCGAAAATTGGAGCTCGCCTACAGGCGCGAAGAATTGAAGTCGCTGCCTGATGAGGACGCTAGTTAAGGGCCTCGCGCTGAACAAAAATGTGCACTCGGGCGGATGGTACATAGACTTCTGTAGGACCCAACAGCGAAGTGCTGACCAGTTCAACAACCATCCCGTCTTTGGAAAGCCCGCAGCCTCTAATCTGGCGGTAGTCCTTCTTCACTACGAGATCCATTTGTTGCTCCATCAGAGATGCCGAATCACAAATCACCGAACCCTTCGGCAAAAAGTGGCTTGCCGCTAATGCAGCATCACTAAAAATGGCCAGTAGGCCAGCGTATACGACTAAACCAATTCGCATTTATCACTTCCTTTGATTGTTAGCTGCCGAATAAAACACTAATTCATCTCAAATTGCCATCATCCGGTCACGGAGGGCGGCGCCTGACTGGAGATAACCAATGAGCAACTACTTCTACAAGACCAGTGCAGCGCCGGCGCTGGCCGCCATCGATGCATGGGACGCCAAGCGGGCCRAATTTGACCGAAAGCGCGAGGCGCTCAAGGACGTGTTCGGCGGCCCCGGCTCTCCGATGTATTCAGGCAGTGACAGCTATGTCGGCGGCGTGAAGATCAGCGACAGCCGAGACCTGGACGTTCATTGGCGCCGTCCTGACGAATACGGCTATCGCGCTCTACGACATGCGGCCAAGCCTGAGAAAGGCGCCACGAAAGAAGCGAGAGCGGCATACAAGGCCGAACACGAACGACTGACTGCCTTGTGGCAAGAGCACTGCCCTGCGCGCATCAGCAAGGACGACGTATGGAGAGCACTCGGTATCGACTGGGGCAGCGTGTGGTTGAGCGGCGGCGTGTTCTTCAAGCATGAAGGCATCATTTATCTCAATCTCGGCTTCCAAATGAAGGAAACCGGTGAGCTGGTCGAAGGCGCCGCAGAGATTGTAGCAAGCGAGTTTGAAGCAGTCCGGAGCGAGGTTCTGGCTCAGCGCAAGGCCGCCCGCCCCCCTGACCTATTGCGCTGAAACCTAACCATTGCCTCGGTCATACCAATTATTGGCCAGCTCCTTGGGGATCGTAACAGTCTTCGCCTCGTTGAGTTTTTGGCATGCTGCGGAAACTTTTTCTATCTCATTTCCGAAGTAGGCCAACCAATCACCGTTCGACTGCTGATCCAACTGGCAGAGGTAGGACCCCACCTCGCCCTCAGTCAATCCTGAAACTTCTGCAATCAACTTGTTGCTTGGTTTCTTGATCATGCTTCCTCCTAGATCCAGCCCCGCGCCGGGTCATCAATCAATACCCCACTTAAACGAATCACGCCAGCAGGCGAGCCTGGTACCTGAACGCAGCCTACCCCGCCCTCACCTATCGCGCTGACGGTTTTGTAAATTGGTCAATTGCCTGTCTGTAGGTCGCAAGCTCAATGATCTGCCGCAAGCAAATGACGACTTCAAGCTTCTGCTTGTCGTCTGGAATCCCCAAATATTTCAGCATCATTTGAGCGTCTTCCTCAATTGCCGCGAGTGCATCGATATCGCTTTGAAATCTCATGTCGGTCTCTCGTCAGACTGAATTCAACATAGATACATAGACCACAAATTCACCTCACGCCAGCAGGCGAGGATCACTTGAGGCCAAGTACATGAAGCAGCAATAGTGCTCCATCGCGCGATCTGATATCGATCGCCCAGTGTTCGGCGTCTTTATGGCTATCGTCGGTAAAACTGTCGGGAAACTGCTCTTTAATCACTTCCTTCCTGTAGCGCTTCATCTTGATGACAGACGGTCTCCAGTGAAACCGGAGTTTTTCCCGAGATGGCATGACCGAAAAGCACCATTCCCCATTCAGGTCGACAGCAACAGACCTAACTTTTTTTTGCGACGACACCCGGCAGGTGACTTTTTTTAAGCAACTGAAAGTGYCAACCAGAAGCGCAAACGCTTCTTTGGCCTCCTCGTTTTGGATGTACTCGTAGAACTCAACTATTCGCTCCGAATCCTCTGCACCTTTCAGCATCACCGATCCTCCACCAAAACCCTAATAACTGTAGCCGTTTGGCGACGAGGCAACCCTATGTCCGCACAACAGAAACACCCCCAGTTCATCCATGGCCAGCCAAGCATGGGCCTGCCATTCCAGAAAGAGCTGGTAGTGGACCTGTTCGCCGGCGGTGGCGGCGCGAGCACCGGCATTGCCCGGGCGTACCGGGAACCAGACGTGGCCGTAAATCACAACCCAGTCGCGCTGGCCGTGCACCGTGCCAACCACCCGCAGACAGCGCACTACGTCGCTGACGTGTTCGAAGTTGACCCGGTCCACGCCACCGGTGGCCAGCCGGTCGGCATCCTTTGGGCTTCTCCGGACTGCCGCCACCACAGCAAAGCCAAGGGCGGCGCACCGCGTGATCGTGGTGTTCGTGGTCTGGCCTGGGTCGTTGTGCGCTGGGCGCACGCCACCCGGCCACGCTTGATGTTCCTTGAGAACGTCGAAGAGTTTTGCGACTGGGGCCCAATTGACGAAGAAGGTCAGCCAATCAAGCCCGAGCGCGGGCGCACCTTCAGGTCATTCATTGCCGCGCTCAGCACCGGCCTGCCAGCGGATCACCCGGATATGCCGGAGATCCTTGAATCAATCGGCGAGTTCGTTCCGCTGGCAGCGCTGGTACGCGGCCTCGGTTACAACGTCGAATGGCGCGAGCGCATAGCAGCCAACGCCGGCACTCCGACCATTCGCAAGCGCCTGTACCTGGTGGCGCGCAGCGACGGCAAGGCCATCGTCTGGCCAGAACCTAAGCGCCACAAGAAGCCGAGGGCGAAACAACTACCTTGGCGCACCGCAGCAGAGTGCATCGACTGGAGTAACGTCGGCCGCACAATCTTCCGAGACAAGCCARTGGCCGTGAACACCATGCGCCGGGTGGCCAAGGGTTGCTGGCGGCATGTGTTGACCAGCGCGAAACCGTTCATTGTCCCGATGCGCGGCACTTCGGAATCACACACCAGCACCCACGGCGTAGACGAAGCACTTTCAACCATCAGCGCCGGCGGCACCCATCACGCCTTGGTGCAGCCAGTGGCTGCGCCGTTCCTCACCGAGTGCGCCAACGGCTCATCACAGCGCAACTTCGATGTGCAGGAGCCGCTGCGCACTCAAGTGGCTCAGGTCAAAGGCGGTCACTTCGCCATGGTCGCCGCACATATGACAGCCTTCGGCCAGAATGCGGCCGGCACTTCGCCTGACGAGCCAGTACAGACCGTCATGGCCGGCGCAGCTCGGCACGGTGTCGTTGCAGCTTTCTTTGAGCAGGCGAACGGCGGGTTCTATGACGGTGACGGACGCACAGCCGACTCGCAGCTTTCCACCATCTGCCAATCCGGCGCCAATCAGCGTCTGGTCAACGCCTACCTGGTGAAGTACTACGGCAACGAGAAAGACGGCATTTCGCTGACCGAGCCGATGCACACCCTGCCGACGAAGGATCGGGTAGCGCTGGTCGAAGTGGTGCAGGTGCCAGACACGCTGACGCCGGAGCAGTTGGAAGGCGCCCGCCGCTGCGCCGCCTTTATGCACGAATACTTGCCGGAGCACTTCAAAGACCCGGCCGAGATGGTAATGGTCGGCGGTTATGTGCTGGTGGATATCACCCTACGCATGCTGCAACCGCCAGAGCTGAAGGCCGCGCAAGGCTTCGACAAGGACTACATCATTGATCGCGGCTTGTTCGTTGACCCGGTCACCGGTGCCGAAGAATGGCGCGACATCAACAAGACAGACCAGGTCCGCCTGATCGGCAATAGCGTTTGCCCGGATGAAGCCGAGGCACTGGTCAGCGCCAACGCCGCCGACATCATCGAGCTTTACCAGCGCCTTGCGGCTTGACCAACTATTTCAGGATTTGGCTGAGCCGCCTTGAAACAGCTTGGTGTAGGCGAAGTAGCCGATAGCGATCTCTCCCACGGCCATCAACCCAAATATTGCGCCAAACATAAACGAAGCAGCGATGAAACCTATCGCTATCACGCCTACAAACCCTTGAAGGATTTGCAATGTCTTGGGATCAATCGACAGCCTTCCGTTAAAAACAAACGCCGCAGCAACGCCAATTAGCACGCCGACAATAATTCTCGCAAACATAGTCCAACTCCCTTTGCTGAAGTCCCAGAGTGTACTCCAAGCCGCCCCCAAATCTCACTATTCACCGCCCGGGCATGACCCGGCATAGGACGCCCCATGCCCACAGAAAACAAACCGGCCGAGCCGCTACCGAGCTTGGCGACCGGCGCCGACCTCGATGTAGCGACCTGGACCGACTTCGTAGAACGTCTTCGTCATGACTGCAGCGGCGCCGGCGTTAAATGGCACCACACAGCCGCCGCACTGTTCACCGTCCAGACCAAGCGAATTGATTACGGCTTTGAGCCGGACTATGCGGAAGGCTTGGTGGTCTGCCTCGAAGACCGAACGTGGTTCAGCCCCAAGGAATACTGGGACGACCTGGATGATGACGAGCGCGGTGAAATGGATGACCAGGTCATGGCGGACCGGGAATGCGGCTTCCTCGATCTCGACGAAGATGACCAATGGGACATCCTCCGCGAACTCGACGACCACACCGTCACCGGCTGGAACCATCGCTGGGAGATCGTGAATAGCCATTTCACCAAGGATGCCGCCGAGGCATTCATCCGGCGCAAGAAGCACGACTATGGCGAAATGAAGGTCTACGTCGAATCCCAGTATTACGCCTGGGAGTTCGAAGCCATCAAGGAAGCGATCCTCAACGGCACGCTGACTTACACGCTGAGGGTGGCGACATGATCGCCCTCGCCTGGTTCGCCTACGTGTATTGCTACAGGGGGAAGTGACGTTCACCTCGGCAGCCTCTGTGGAGAGAGTGGGGGGGGGACCCCGACTGACGAGGTGAGCC
>NZ_JBFUKU010000290.1:0-10852 GCF_056400685.1 Pseudomonas sp. P5_A12
CCAGCATGCAGCCTGCGATGATGCCGTTCTTGGCCAGCGGCACGGTGATTTTCCAGAAGTTGTTGAAGTTGCTCGAACCCAGATCCGAAGCCGCTTCCAGCAGGCTTTGATCGTGCTTGACCAGGTTGGCATATAGCGGCAACACCATGAACGGCAAGTAGGCGTAAACCACACCGATGTACACGGCGGTGTTGGTGTTGAGGATCTCGATCGGGTGATCGGTCAGCCCGGTCCACATCAGAAACGCATTGAGCAGACCGTTGTTGCTGAGGATGCCCATCCACGCATACACGCGGATCAGGATCGCGGTCCAGGTCGGCATCATGATCAACAACATCAGGACGTTTTGCGTTTCCTTGTTGGCCTTGGTAATGGCGTAGGCCATCGGGAAACCGATCACCAGGCACATCAGCGTGCTGAAAAACGCGACCTTCAACGAACCGAGGTAGGCCGAGAGGTACAGCTCATCGTCGGTCAGCAACAGGTAGTTGCCGACGTTGAGGAACAGCTGAAACTTCTGTTCGGCGTAGGTGTAGATCTCCGAGTAAGGAGGAATGGCCAGCGCCGCTTCCGAGAAGCTGATCTTCATCACCAGGAAGAACGGCAACAGGAAAAACAGGCACAGCCACAGGAAAGGAATCCCGATGACGAGCTTTCGACCACTCGGCATCAGCCGCATGAACTGCTGATTGAGTGTTTTCATGAGCGCAGTACCACGCCGCTGTCGTCTTCCCACCACACGTAGACGGTGTCGTCCCAGGTCGGACGCGCGCCACGGCGTTCGGCGTTGGCCATGAACGACTGCACGACTTTGCCGCTTGGCAACTGGACGTAGAACACCGAGTGACCGCCGAGGTAGGCGATGTCATGCACTTTGCCTTGGGACCAGTTGTAGCGGTTCTCGGGCTTGACCGTGCTGACCAGCATTTTTTCCGGGCGGATCGCGTAGGTGATCGACTTGTCCTGCACCGACGTGCTGACACCGTGACCGACGTAGATCTTCTGTTCCAGGTCCGGGCTGTGGATGATCGCGTGACCTTCAAGGTCTTCCACCACGGTGCCGTCGAAGGCGTTCACGTTGCCGATGAACTCGCAGACCATGCGGCTGACCGGTGCTTCATAGATGTCGACCGGGCTGCCGATCTGCGCGATCCAGCCCAGGTGCATGATCGCGATGCGCTGGGCCATGGTCATGGCCTCTTCCTGGTCGTGGGTCACCATCACGCACGTCACGCCGACGCGCTCGATGATTTCCACCAGCTCAAGCTGCATCTGCGAACGCAGCTTTTTATCCAGCGCACCCATCGGTTCGTCGAGCAGCAACAGCTTTGGACGCTTGGCCAGGGAGCGAGCCAGGGCCACACGCTGACGCTGCCCGCCGGACAGTTGATGCGGTTTGCGTTTGGCGTACTGGGTCATGTGCACCAGGCGCAGCATTTCTTCAACGCGGGCGTCGATTTCGCTGGCGGGCAAACGGTCCTGCTTGAGGCCGAAGGCAATGTTCTGTGCCACGGTCATGTGCGGGAACAAGGCGTACGACTGGAACATCATGTTGATCGGCCGCTCGTACGGCGGCATATCGGTGATGTCCACACCGTCGAGAAAAATCCGGCCATCGGTCGGGCGCTCGAAGCCTGCGAGCATGCGCAGCAGGGTCGATTTGCCAGAGCCGGAACCACCGAGCAGAGCGAAGATTTCGCCTTGATGAATCTCGAGCGAGACATCGTCCACAGCGGTGGTTTCGTCGAACTTCTTGGTGACTCGGTCGACCTTCACCAACACCTTCTTCGATGTCTGGTGACCTTCAAGAGCCTTCCTGTAAATGCTGGAGGCGTTTGYCATGTGAAACTCCCAACAGGTTTCAGTCGTCGGGCCAACGCGGCCTGACTTAATAATTGTGTGCAAGCCCTGTGGAGTGATGCCAGAAGGTTCAGCGCTGGTCGCCTGTGGGAGCGAGCCTGCTCGCGAARGCGGTGTGTCAGACAGCATCAATGTTGACTGTGCCGCCGCCTTCGCGAGCAGGCTCGCTCCCACAAGGGTATTTCGCTGGCTTAACTGGCCTCACCCTAACCGGGCTTATTCGGCGCCGCCGTCCTGGCTGCCTGGTAGTACTTGTTGTTATCGCAGTGTGTTGCTGTCGCGAGGGGCGGGCGCGCAAAGGCACGCCCGTCTGGCTCGCGGGGGCAGTAAAAGTTGTTTGTGTATTAAGTCAGCGGGTTTTACGCAGCGCGGCTCGTCGCCGGCATGCATCGCCGAACGCCTGGAAAATACTCAAATAAGGAGGATTGGTTAAAACCTGCCATTCCGGGTGCCATTGCACACCGACGGCAAACGTCGGGCTGTGCTCCACCGAGATCGCCTCGATCAAACCGTCCGGCGCAATCGCTTCGGCACGCAGGCCAGGAGCGAGTCTGTCGATGCCCTGACTGTGAATCGAATTGACCCTGAACTCCACCGGCAACTCCAGGGCTTCGAACACGCCGCCCGCTTGCACCGTTACCGCATGGGCCGGTGCGTATTGCACCGCCAGCTCCGGACTGTCCGCTTCGCGGTGATCGAGCATGCCCGGCAGTTCGTGGACCTTCTGATGCAGGCTGCCACCAAACGCCACGTTCATTTCCTGAAAGCCCCGGCAGATGCCGAGCACCGGCACGCCGGCCGCAATGGCCGCACGTAATAAAGGAAGGGTCGTGGCGTCCCGCGCCGGATCGTGATCCGTGCCGGGAGCGCTGGCCGGGCCTTGATAGTGGAAAGGCTCCACATTCGAGGGGGAGCCGGTCAGCAGCAGACCGTCGAGATGCGCGAGCACATCGTCGATTTCAGTCAGTTCGCCCAGGGAAGGGATGACCACAGGCAGCCCCAAAGCCGCGACGCTGACAGCACGCAAGTACTTGTCGCCGCTGACGTGGTAGGGGTGCAGGCCAATCTGTTTGACGCATGCAGTAACGCCGATCAATGGCTTGAATGCCATTTTTATCACCTCGAAGTTTCACACTTGAACGAGCTTTTCCGGAGCTTAGCCTTGTTGATTTTAATTAACAACTCTCATGTAAAAAATTCTAAACGCCGCACGTCCGGTCTCCAGTGTTTACGTGGTGCTCAAGACTGAATTGGCACTCTCGTCCCCCTGAAAGGCCCAAAAATAAAGGTTGAAGGCTCAAGTGTTCGCTATTGACTTCACTTTGCCGTTCGGGTTGACTGGGTCAGCAACAAGGTAGTGAACATAATAATTAACAGCTAAAAAATAGGTGCATCATGTCGGTCCCTCTGCGTGCCGTTCAACTCAACGAAGCAAACGCATTCCTTAAGAAATATCCTGAGGTTTTGTACGTCGACCTTCTGATTGCGGATATGAACGGCGTGGTGCGCGGCAAGCGCATCGAGCGCACCAGTCTTCATAAGGTCTACGAAAAAGGCATTAACCTGCCGGCGTCCCTGTTTGCTCTGGACATCAACGGTTCTACGGTGGAAAGCACCGGCCTGGGTCTGGACATCGGCGACTCTGACCGGATCTGCTTTCCGATCCCTAATACGCTGAGCATCGAGCCATGGCAGAAGCGCCCGACCGCGCAACTGTTAATGACCATGCACGAACTCGAAGGCCAGCCGTTCTTCGCTGACCCTCGCGAAGTGMTGCGTCAGGTGGTGAGCAAGTTCGATGACATGGGCCTGACCATCTGCGCCGCGTTCGAACTCGAGTTCTACCTGATCGACCAGGACAACGTGAACGGTCGTCCGCAATCGCCTCGTTCGCCGGTATCGGGCAAGCGTCCGATGTCGACCCAGGTGTACCTGATCGACGACCTCGACGAATACGTCGATTGCCTGCAAGACATCCTCGAAGGCGCGAAAGAGCAGGGCATTCCTGCCGACGCCATCGTCAAGGAAAGCGCCCCGGCGCAGTTTGAAGTGAACCTGCATCACGTCAACGACCCGATCAAGGCCTGCGACTACGCGGTGTTGCTCAAGCGTCTGGTGAAGAACATCGCCTACGACCACGAGATGGACACCACGTTTATGGCCAAGCCGTATCCGGGTCAGGCGGGCAACGGTTTGCACGTGCACATTTCGATTCTCGACAAAGAAGGCAACAACATCTTTGCCAGCGAGGATCCCGAGCAGAACGCCGCGCTGCGACACGCGATCGGCGGTGTGCTCGAGACCCTGCCGGCGCAGATGGCGTTCCTGTGCCCGAACGTCAACTCGTACCGTCGTTTCGGCGCGCAGTTCTATGTGCCGAACTCGCCAAGCTGGGGCATCGACAACCGCACCGTAGCCGTGCGTGTGCCGACCGGTTCGCCGGACGCGGTGCGTATCGAACATCGAGTCGCYGGTGCCGACGCCAACCCGTACCTGCTGATGGCTTCGGTGCTGGCCGGTATTCACCACGGTTTGACCAATCAGATCGAGCCGGGCGCCCCGGTGGAAGGCAACAGCTACGAGCAAAACGAGCAGAGCCTGCCGAACAACCTGCGCGATGCCCTTCGCGAGCTGGACGACAGCGAAGTCATGGCCAAATACATCGACCCGCTGTACATCGACGTGTTCGTGGCGTGCAAGGAAAGCGAGCTGGCCGAGTTCGAGAACTCCATCTCCGACCTTGAGTACAACTGGTATCTGCACACCGTCTGATGACCTGATACCAGTCAGTTAGGCGGCAACGAAACCTGTAGCAGCTGGMGWAGCCTGCGTTCGGCTGCGMAGCAGTCGTAAAAGCTGAGCGCTGGGCCTTCCTGAAGCACCACATCGCCTGATTTCACGACTGCTGCGCAGCCGAACGCAGGCTACGCCAGCTGCTACAAAAGAACGCGCTACGGCTGAGACTTCTTCACTGACTGGCTTTAATCCAACGACTACTTATTCCTCTGCGTCGAGTCACAACCATGACAAACACTCGCAGCGACTGGGAACAACGCTTCCAGTCCCTAACACTCGAAGGCCGTGCATTCATCGACGGCCAGTACTGCCCGGCACTCAGCGGCGACACCTTTGAATGCATGAGCCCGGTCGACGGCCGCTTCCTGGCCAACGTCGCCAGCACCGACGAAGCCGACGCCAATGCAGCCGTCGCCGTCGCGCGCCGCACGTTTGAATCCGGCATCTGGGCCAACCTCGCTCCGGCCGAGCGCAAGCGCATCCTGATTCGCTTCGCCGACCTGATCCTGGCCAACCAGGAAGAACTCGCCCTGCTCGAAACCCTCGACATGGGCAAGCCGATCAACGACTCGATGAACATCGACATTCCAGCGACTGCCAACGCGATCCGCTGGAGCGCCGAAGCCATCGACAAGATCTACGACGAAGTCGCCGCCACCCCGCACGACCAACTCGGCCTCATCACTCGCGAACCTGCCGGTGTGGTCGCTGCCATCGTGCCGTGGAACTTCCCGTTGATCATGGCCAGCTGGAAGTTCGCCCCGGCGCTGGCCGCCGGTAACTCGTTCATCCTCAAGCCATCGGAAAAGTCGCCGCTCACAGCCATTCGCATTGCGCAGTTGGCCCTGGACGCCGGCATCCCCAAAGGCGTGTTCAACGTGCTGCCGGGCTACGGTCACACCGTTGGCAAGGCGCTGGCGTTGCACATGGATGTCGACGTGCTGGCCTTCACCGGCTCGACCGCGATTGCCAAGCAACTGATGATCTATGCCGGGCAAAGCAACATGAAACGCGTGTGGCTCGAAGCCGGCGGCAAGAGCCCGAACGTGGTGTTCGCCGATGCGCCGGATTTGTGCGCGGCCGCACAAGCGGCGGCCGGTGCGATTGCCTTCAACCAGGGCGAAGTCTGCACCGCCGGATCGCGGTTGCTGGTGGAACGTTCGATTCGCGAGCAGTTCATTCCGCTGCTGGTGGAGGCGTTGCAAGCGTGGAAACCGGGGCACGCTCTGGACCCGGAAACCACCGTCGGCGCAGTCGTCGATCAGCGTCAACTGGACAACGTGTTGCGCTACATCCAGGTCGGCAAAGACCAGGGCGCGCAACTGATCGCCGGCGGCAGCCGCACCCTCGAAAGCACCGGTGGCCTGTACGTGGAACCGGCGATTTTCGACGGCGTGACCAACGCCATGACCATCGCCCGCGAAGAAATTTTCGGCCCGGTGCTGTCGCTGATCACCTTCGACACCGCTGAAGAAGCCTTGGCCATCGCCAACGACAGCATCTTCGGCCTGGCCGCTGGCGTCTGGACCAGCAACCTGAGCAAGGCCCACACCTTCGCTCGCGGTTTGCGCGCCGGCAGTGTCTGGGTCAACCAGTACGACGGTGGCGACATGACCGCGCCGTTCGGCGGGTACAAGCAGTCGGGTAACGGTCGGGACAAATCGCTGCACGCGTTCGACAAATACACCGAACTCAAAGCGACCTGGATCAAGCTCTAATACCTATAAAAAAGCGACGGTCGCCGGCTCGCTGCCGGTGGCCATCGGAGAAAGCCATGAAACAAGATTCTGTGAAACAAACCCACGTAAACAGCTACTACGCTGCCACCCGCAACTTCACCGGTGACTTCCCGGTGCTCGAACAAGCGGTGGACTGCGACGTCTGCATCATCGAACAAGAAGCAACTCAAAGGTCTGGCGGAGCAAAAGAACAGCTGGGAGCGCTACGGCAACAAGAACCTGACAATGCTCGACGCGGCGGACATCAAGCGCGAAGTCGGTTCCGAGGCTTACGTCGGCGGCCTGCTGGACATGCAGGGCGGCCACATCCACCCGCTGAACCTGGCCCTCGGCGAAGCCTCGGCCATCATCGGCCTGGGCGGCAAAATCTACGAACAGTCAGCGGCGGTGGAAATCACCTACGGCGAACCGATCACCGTGCGCACCGCCAAAGGCGTGGTCCGCGCCAAGTACCWGCTGATCGCCGGTAACGCCTACCTGCCGCAGGGCCTCGACAATCGCGTGACCAGCAAAAGCATGCCGTGCGGCTCGCAAATCGTCGTCACCGAGCCGTTGTCGGAAAAGGTTGCGCGCAGCCTGATCAAAAACAACTACTGCGTCGAAGACTGCAACTACTTGCTGGATTACTACCGCCTCACCGCTGACAACCGCCTGCTATACGGCGGTGGCGTGGTCTACGGCGCGCGCGAACCAGATGACATCGAACAACTGATCAAACCGAAAATCCTCAAGACCTTCCCGCAACTCAAGGACGTGAAGATCGACTACCGCTGGACCGGCAACTTCCTGCTGACCATGTCGCGCATGCCCCAATTCGGCCGCATCGAGAAGAACGCCTACTACATGCAAGGCTACAGCGGCCACGGCGTCACCTGCTCGCACCTGGCCGGCAAACTCATCTCGGAAATGATCCGCGGCGACGCCGAACGCTTCGATGCATTCGCCTCGCTCCCGCACATGCCAATGATCGGCGGCCGCACCTTCCAGGCCCCGCTCACCGCCATGGGCGCCGCGTACTATGCGCTGCGCGACCGTTTCGGGATCTAAGCCTGATGCAATCCCTGTGGGAGYGAGCCTGCTCGCGATGAGGCCATGTCAGTCACTTTTGATGTGGCTGGCACACCGCTATCGCGAGCAGGCTCACTCCCACAGGGGATTGGCGGTGCACACAAACTCAGCCACACCCCGGAACAAATGTGGGAGYGAGCCTGCTCGCGATGGCGGCATATCAGCCGCCCTCAATGCCACCTGACACCCCCAAAACTCACATCGCTAAAAGGTCTGCCATGAGCACCTTCGGCTATTTCACTAACCAGTTATCGAACCTGCTGAGCAACACCCCCAAACGTGATTTAATACCCGCCTTTCAAATCTCCGGGACAGGGAAGCGGTATCTTCGCGGCCAAAAGTCGCCCGCCATCCACCCCCATAACCCTTAAGTTTTTCTCGCATAAGGCTGTCATGGACACGGGCTCACGACTCAAATTAGTACGCGAAAGCTACAAACTGTCCCAGCGCGAGCTGGCCCGGCGTAGCGGCGTCACCAATGCCACCATCTCCCTGATCGAACAGAATCGCGTCAGTCCCTCCGTCAGCTCCCTGAAAAAACTGCTCGAAGGCATTCCCATGTCTCTGGCGGACTTCTTTACCTTTGACCAACCTCCGCGTGAGCATCAATACGTGTTCCGCGCCAACGAGCAGCCGGATCTCGGCCGTCATGGGCTGCGGTTGCTGCTGATTGGCGCTTCGGTGCCGAGCCGGCAGATGCGCTTGTTGCGCGAGCAATACGCGCCAGGGGCGAGTTCGGGGGAAGAGCCGATTGTGCACTCGGAAGGGGAGGAGTGTGGGCTGGTGACTCGGGGCACGGTTGAGCTGACCGTGGACGGCCAAATCAGCGTGCTCAACGCGGGCGACGGCTACTACTTCCCGACAACCCTGCCGCACAAGTTTCGCAATATTGGGCAGGACGAAGCGGAAATCATCAGTGCCAACACTCCCGCAAACTTCTAACCCAAAAACGGACGCACCCCTGTAGCAGCTGCCGAAGGCTGCGTCCGCATCCAACACCAATGTTAAATGGAAGCAGCTGATTCAGCGTTTTTCAAAGAAAATGGACTTCACCTAATGACCACACACCGCATCCGCCCCCTCGCACTTTGCATCTTCCATCATGATGGCAAGATACTGCTCAGCGAAGCCCACGACCCCATCAAAAACCGCCCATTCTTCCGCCCGATCGGCGGCGGTATCGAATTCGGCGAAACCAGCTCCGACGCCATTGTCCGCGAAGCTCAGGAAGAGCTTGGTTTGGCCATCACTGATGTCCGCTTGCTGGGTACGCTTGAAAACATCTTTACGTACGCCGGCAAGCCGGGACACGAAATTGTGCAGGTTTACGATGCGAAGTTTGTGGATGCCAGCGTCTATGCGTTACCGCACTTGGACGGTCAAGAAACCGATGGCGCAACCTTCACTGCGAAGTGGCTTGCGTGGGAAGGCTTTACTGATGATGCGCCATTGGTTCCTGATGGGCTGTATGAATTGCTGAAGAAAACAGTCGCGATTGCCTGAAACTCTGCATCAAAAAGGTGACAGATCTATTTAGATGCACACAGGTGAAAAGCGGCCAGCCACCACCGCTCGTCCGCCTCTTAGCACGATTTCATCCGCCATTCTTCCAATGTTGTGTTATCCCAACACTCAGGAAGAATCAAAATGATGAATCCAAAAATTGTGGTCCTGACGCTCGCAGCGATTCTGTCGGGCGGTTCGCTGTACGCCGTCGCAGCGGACACAACACCGGCAGGGACCTCTACCGATGGCAAGACCGAGACTCGCGATCCCGCACCTAAACCCACTAATGCTGATCCTGATGCGGCTTCGCTTCCCAAAGGCGCAGACGGCGGGACAACCGATAACGGCCCGGCAGCGGCTGGCACCAAGGCGAGTGGGCCGCAAGGTAGCAGCAGTAGCAGTGGCGGAAGTTAGTTTTTTGGTTGAGCCAGTACGGCTATTAGTTGCTCGGATGAAGAAAATGCCTGTGTCGTGAGATATGGGCATTTTTTTGTTGCTCACATTAGTGTGCTGAGCATTTTTAGTTGGTTGAATATTTTTACGTGCAATTTGTAATGGTTAGTTACCAGAAATTTCTAATTGTCGGGTTCAGCTTTCTTTGTGAGTGAGAGGCTCTAGCTCGCTCGATTCAGACAAAAGTGTGCAACACGGGCATCCAAGGCATTACATTTTTTTAGAAAAAACTGTTGACATTTTTTTTGTGGGGTTGAATATTTCTCCGGCGCAGGATAGCGCAATAGGGATAGATAAAAATAAAATCAAGGAATAAACGGAGAGTCTGATGAGCATTCAGGAAGCGTTCAATGTAAGGGCAAATGAACAAGCGTTACGCGATACCAAATACGATGCCACTTACAATAATATCGCCTCATCCATCGTTCGACATAGGGCAATTCAGGAGCTTGATCGATTCGGCCAGATTCTGGCGGCTAATCCCCTGGATCATGAAGGATTAGCGATGTTCTTCGGAACTGTGTGGGCATTCTTCAAGGACGTACCCGCCGGTATTATTGCATTGGCCGCCAGGGTCACTGATGAGTGGATCAAAGAAGATACCTGGAACGGCACGGCCAAAGCGGCACATATTCTCTACGCTTCGGTAGATGAATACGGATTGCATCAACACAGCAAACACATGCTGCCAACCCATCATCAAATGTTCAAAGAGCTTACGTCCCATTTAGGTCTCTCTGACGCAGATCTTTTTGATCCGAAGCACGTTTTGCCGGAAGGCGTCGCGATGGGTAATAACACTCATCGAATGTACCGTTCTGAGTTCCTTGGAGAAGCTTTAGGCTTTCATCTTGCGTCAGAAATGACCTCATCCCGGGAGTTTCAGTACTTTCTTGAGGGCTTCCAGAAGTACGCCAGTGAATATGGTCTGAAGGATCAGGACGATCCGGTACTGGCATTTTTTGCAATTCATTGCGATGTGGAACCCATGCACGTGGCAACCGGGCGGGACATACTTGTTTCCTATCTGGAGAAAAATGAAAACATCGGTCCGCAAGCTTTGCGAGGGGCGATGGCTTTCATGGATGGATTTGAGCAAATGTTTGCCGCTTTGAACAAGCGCTTGAGTGCATCCATTTAGTAAGTTTTAGGCGGGCCTACGGCCCGCTTTCTTAACAGGGATTAGTTATGTCAAAAGAGTATGAGTGCCAACTCTGTCATTACACCTATTCTGAAAGCGACGGTGAGCCACTGGAGAATATTGAGCCAGGAACTAAATGGGAAGATTTGGCTGAAGACTTTAAATGTCCCCATTGTCGCGCGAAGAAAAAAATGTTCAAGGAAGTCGGAAAGTAAGTGCAGGATTTTCAGCAGTCTCTGTTATTTTCGATGGTGCTTTCGATTTCATTCGGGCCGATTGCCTTAATTAT
>NZ_JBFUKU010000291.1:0-6540 GCF_056400685.1 Pseudomonas sp. P5_A12
ACAAAGAACAATGCTTACTCACCTGAAACAGCGCCTGCACCTCTAGATCCGTATGGTGTTTCCAAAATGGAAGCGGAAGTAGGGCTGAAAGCTATTGCAGAAAGGACGGGGATGGAGGTTGTAATAATCAGACCTGTATTAGTTTATGGGCCTGGTGTTAAGGCGAATTTCTTGAAGATGATGCAATGGCTTGATAAAGGCGTTCCTTTACCATTTGGCGCGATTCGAAATAGTCGAAGCCTTGTTGCGTTAGATAACTTGGTTGACCTTATTGCTTTATGTATGGAGCATCCTGCGGCTGCCAATCAAACCTTCATGGTAAGTGACGGTGAAGACCTGTCGACTTCTGAACTGTTGCGGAGAATGGCGCGTGCGTTGGACAAACCTGCGCGTCTACTTCCTGTGCCGGTATGGATACTTCGCTTAGGTGCTCGCCTTCTTGGGAAGTCAGATCTGTCGCAACGGCTATGTGGATCGCTTCGGGTCGATATAAGCAAGACTCGCAAAGTTTTAGGCTGGAAACCATTAGTTTCGGTGGATTCAGCCTTGAAGGACGCGGCTATGCACTTTCAAGAGAGTCGCAAACAATGATTTACTGGTGGTTGTTAATTCCTGCTGTGGCTATTACTTCGTTATGTCTTACTGCGGGATTACGTCGCTATGCGCTTGTTTTAAGTATTATTGATATCCCCAACGCTCGTAGTTCTCATTCGGTTCCGACTCCGCGGGGTGGAGGGGTTGCAATCGTTGTAGCTTTCCTGCTCTCACTGCCATTATTGGGTTGGGCAAATCTAGTTCCCTGGGAACCTCTGGTGGCTTTAGGTGGTGCTGGAGGATTGGTTGCGGTCATCGGTTTTATGGATGATCACGGGCATATAGCCGCTCGATGGCGCCTACTTGGTCATTTCAGTGCTGGTGCTTGGGCGTTGTTCTGGTTTGGTGGGCTTCCTTCTGTCACTGTTATTGGTTGGACAGTTGATCTCGGCTGGGCTGGACACATTCTAGGGGTCATTTACTTGGTCTGGATGCTAAACCTTTATAATTTCATGGATGGAATTGACGGTATTGCTAGTGTTGAGGCTTTGTGTGCTTGCCTCGGGGCCTGTTTACTTTACTGGCTTGGCGGATTTACTGAGCTTTTATGGACTCCTTTGATACTGGCAATGGCCGTTGCCGGGTTTCTCTATTGGAATTTTCCTCCTGCACGTATTTTTATGGGGGACGCAGGAAGCGGGTTTTTGGGTATCGCCCTGGGAATGATTTCATTACAGGCTGCTTGGGTTTCATCGCAGCTACTTTGGGGGTGGCTAATCCTCTTGGGCGTGTTTATTGTCGATGCGACATTTACACTGCTACGTCGGTTGGTTCGAGGAGACAAGGTTTACGAAGCTCACCGCAGTCATGCTTATCAGTACGCTTCGCGAATGGCTGGAAAGCACTTGCCAGTCACGCTGGCGGTGGGAGGCATCAACCTCATTTGGTTGTTACCTATCGGAATCTGCGTAACAAAATTCGGGCTTGATGGAGCGTTTGGGCTGATAATCGCCTACTTGCCTCTAATCGTCCTGGCCATAAGGTTTCACGCAGGGGAGTTAGAAAAGACGCCATCCTCAGGTGTTTGAGGCTTGATGTTGTAAAGTGTTGATTGTATGCGAATGTGGCACTCAAAGTGTCTGACTAATAAAAGTGTGGTGAGAGGTGTTCGTAGGGGTATGGATAAGTTCCGAGCTTTGCTATTAGGTCTTCCGCGCCGAAGTAAACGACTTATTCAGGTGACGRTAGACATCGTCCTTGTCTGGCTAGCCCTCTGGATGGCATTTGTTGTTCGCTTGGGGATTGATGATTTGATCAATCCTTTTACTCAACACCTTTGGCTCTTCCTAAGTGCCCCAGTTGTAGCCATTCCACTCTTTATTCGCTTTGGCATGTATCGCGCTGTTATGCGCTACTTCGGGAATGACGCTCTTATCGCAATCATTAAGGCAGTCAGCCTGTCATCCTTAATTCTCGGCGTTGTCGTCTATTGGTACAGTAATCATCAAAATGTCGTACCTCGCTCAATCATTTTCAACTACTGGTGGTTGAATTTGATCATGATTGGTGGTTTGCGGCTGGCAATGCGTCAGTTTTTCCTTGGGGATTGGTTTTCTGCGGCTCAACATGTCCCTTTCACCAATCGTGATGACGGTTTGCCTAAAGTAGCTATCTACGGGGCTGGAGCTGCCGGAAATCAGCTCGTCGCAGCGTTGCGAATGGGGCGGATCATGCGCCCTGTTGCCTTTATCGATGACGATAGCAGTATTGCCAGTCGTATTATCTCCGGACTGCAGGTCTACAAACCCAAGCATATTCAGCAGATGATTGACGTGACTGGCGCGCAAGAAATTCTACTGGCGATTCCTTCATCGTCTCGTGGTCGTCGTCGTGAGATCCTTGGTTTGCTTGAGAGTTACCCGCTTCATGTTCGTAGTGTGCCTGGGTTCATGGACTTGGCAAGCGGGCGGGTTAAGGTCGATGATATCCAGGAGGTGGATATTGCCGATTTGTTGGGGCGCGACGCAGTGCCTGCTCAAGAGGAGCTGCTTGAGCATTGCATCAAGGAGCAGGTGGTCCTTGTCACTGGTGCAGGCGGCTCCATAGGCTCCGAACTGTGCCGACAAATTCTGGCACTGCGTCCGACTATCCTATTGTTGTTCGAGCATAGCGAATTTAATCTTTACAGTATTCTTTCTGAGCTAGAACAGCGAATTAATCGTGAGTCTTTGTCGGTAAAACTGTTGCCGATTTTAGGGTCGGTTCGAAACCAGCATCAACTTCTGGATGTGATGAAATCTTGGCATGTAGACACTGTTTATCATGCTGCGGCTTATAAACATGTCCCTATGGTTGAACACAATATTGCTGAGGGCGTGCTAAATAACGTGATCGGCACTCTTAATACAGCTCAAGCTGCTTTGCAGGCGGGCGTCTCGAACTTTGTGCTGATCTCCACTGACAAGGCGGTTCGGCCCACCAACGTAATGGGCAGTACCAAACGGCTCGCTGAACTGACTCTTCAGGCATTAAGTAAAGAGGCCGGGCCGGTGTTATTTGGTGATAGGGCTAGTGTGTCTACGGTTAATAAAACCCGATTTACGATGGTCCGGTTTGGTAATGTTCTGGGGTCATCCGGTTCGGTTATCCCTTTATTTCATAAGCAAATCAAGTCGGGTGGTCCACTAACAGTTACGCACCCGAAGATCACTCGTTACTTCATGACTATTCCCGAGGCCGCACAACTGGTAATTCAAGCCGGTTCTATGGGGCAGGGTGGCGACGTATTCGTGTTAGACATGGGCGAGCCAGTAAAAATTGTCGAACTGGCGGAAAAGATGATTCATCTGTCCGGTTTAAGTGTCCGCTCAGACAAAAATCCCAATGGCGATATCGCTATTGAGTTCACTGGCCTGCGCCCAGGAGAGAAGCTTTACGAAGAGTTGCTGATTGGGGATAACGTAGCTGCAACTCAGCATCCGATGATCATGACTGCAAACGAGGATCATCTGGCTTGGGATGTGCTCAAGGCCAGGCTTACCGAACTGCTGGCTGCGGTCGAGCAGGATGACTACTCCCGTGTCCGTCAATTGCTCCGTGAGACTGTCCAGGGTTACACGCCGGATGGCGAAATTGTTGACTGGATCTACCAGCAACGTCGACTTGAGCCCTGATCACGACATACGGGAGTAGGATAGTCAGCATCGGAAGGGCTTCTACGTAGGTGCTTATAAACTGCGCCGAGAATCCCATATTCGCAATCTGCTACTGGGGAACTGCTCGCCAGACATACGCGAAAAACGTAAGGCATGTCGGGCAGTAGGTGTGCCATAAATGGGGCACGCCTCGTAACGCTTAGTGAAGTGCCATTAGCTCAAGGGAGTGAGGTAGTAGGCTAACTGTCCCATTACTCCAAACGACGAAAAGAATGCAAAAAAATATCGATATCGAAGCACTAAGAACTTACGCGGTCGGTATGACGGTGATCGCCCATTTAGGTGAGTTGATACCCGCTTGGACGTCATCTTTATCGATATTTTGGTTGGGTAGTGGTGTAGATCTATTCTTCTGCATCTCTGGATTTCTAATCTGCCAGATTCTTCTCCAGCAACGTGGTTCAACGTTTGGTACTGTCGCAAAAATATTTTGGGTCAAGCGAGTATCCAGGCTATGGCCTGCCGCGATGTTTTGGAGCGTGTTCTCGCTCTGGTGCGCCTTTTTTTTCAAAGATGGAGTTTTTGGTTCCTTTAATGACAGCCTGACTAATGCGCTTTTTAGTATGTTGCAGTTTGAAAACGGCTATCTTGTAGGTTGCGTGTATTTTCAATGGTTACCTTGCGCGATCAGTCCAAACTATTGGGTCTATTGGTCGTTGTCGCTAGAAGAACAGTTTTATTTTGTGTTCCCGTTTCTGTTGTTTTTTGTTCGAATGCGATACTTGGTCCCTGCGTTACTCATAATGGTGCTTTTGCAGCTCGCCATTGTCAGGCCGTGGGGGACGCCGCTATGGTTTTTTCGCACTGATGCGCTATTGCTCGGAGTGCTTCTTGCTGTATTGAAACAAAACGTCTATTTAAAAAACATCCGTTTGTTCGACAATAATAATTTAATTAGAGTTACCTGTGTCGTGTCGTTGTTAGTGGCGACAGTGTTGCTCGCTCGACGAGACTGGTTTTCTTTATTTCACAGTTATGTTGTTCTGGCAGCATTTGCTCTAGTTGTACTCGCTTCCTTCAACAAAAGCTATATCGTGAGTTCAGAGCGAGGGCGCCGAATTGCATCTTTTTTTGGCGCGCGATCTTACTCTATCTATTTGACCCATACTATCGCGTATTATCTGACGCGCGAAATATTTATCAGGCTAGGGGCGGGAGGTGAGCCTACGCAGGTACACATCGCTTTGATGCTTATAGTTGCCGCAGTTCTATTGGGCTTGATGGTAGAATTTTCGTACCGGTTGGTAGAGCAACCTTGTCGATTGTACGGACGTAATCTAGTCGCCAGTTATAGGAAAGAATAATCTTGAATAGTGTAAAGAATGACAGTGGCCCCGGGGTGAGTGGCGTCATGCAACGTCTTGTGGTGATTGGCGGTACTGGTTTCGTAGGCCATCATCTTCTCAACGCATTGTCGGATACCTGCAACGCTTTCGAGATTGTTTTTGCGGTGCATCGGAACGAACCGGCTTGGTTGGCTGAATCATCGATACACGTTCAGCGCTTCGATGTAGAGAATAGCGCTTCGCTGGCGGTAATACTGACCCCCGGCTGTATCGTATTGAATTTACTCCGCCCAGACGGATCGGGTTGGTTCTTGTCGGCGATTGAGAACGTGCTGCAGGCTTGCCGCACCGCTTGCGTTAAGCGTTATATCCATGTTTCAAGTATCGACGTATTTGGAGCAAGTCAGGACAGTATCTGTACCTCTGCTTCTCCGATAGTGCCCATGACACCTTATGAACGAGAGCACGCTGCTGCTGAAGCCCTCGTACGTGCTGAAGTGGCCGAAAAGTTTGAGGTGTTGGTTTTGCGGCTGGGAGCGGTGTTTGGTGTGGGAGGGCTGAATATCGTATCGTTCGTAAAAGAGGTTTCGAGTGCTCCTCATTGGAAGCTCGCACTACGTCGATCGTTGTATGGTGCCCGTCGAATGCATCTCGTCAGCGTTGAGAAAGTAGTCGACGTATTACTTTTCATCACTACCTTAGAAACAGTTGTCCAGGGGGAAATCATTGTCGTCACAGAAGATTCTGCGCCCGATAATAATTTTGCTTACCTTCAGGACTGCCTGATGAAAGCATTCGGTCGACCGGTTTTTTCTCGTATACCTTATCTTCCTCCCAGTATCCTTCGTTACGTGTTGAATGTGCGCAAGGTTAGTAATTCTGATCCAATGCGACGTTTTCGTGATACTCGTTTGTCCGAACTGGGTTTTTTGGATCGTGCGCAATTTACGACTCGCCTTGATAGTTACGTTAAATATTTGAGGGCGAACGCATGAAAATTTTATTGGTTAATATTTCGCTTGATGCTCAGCGCGGAGGAGGTACGGCTGAGCGCACTCGGCATTTGGCCAAGGCTTTGTCCGAGAAGACAGGCTGTTCCTGTGAAGTCATTGCTATGGCTGGCGACTCTTGGCAGGCGGAGTTCGATGCCAATGGTATAGAGACTTACATTACTGGAAGGATTGGCCACCGTTTACCCGTCCCATTGGTTAATCCTTTGCGGGCTTGGAAGGCCGTTAAGTCCGCTGACATCATACATATCATGGGTTACTGGAACTTACTAAGCGTGTTCATCGGATTCTTGGCCAGGCTGGCAAAGACGCCATACGTATTATGCCCGGCTGGTGAGTTTGCGTCTGTCGGAAAGCCACGACCGATCATGAGGCTTTTTCATGCTCTCCTTGGCAAGTCACTGATCAAAAAGGCTGCGGGCTTTATTGCAATCACTCAACTTGAACGGGCACTCATTGCGGAAATCTCCTGCCTTCCAGAAGACTGTATACCAG
>NZ_JBFUKU010000292.1:0-6512 GCF_056400685.1 Pseudomonas sp. P5_A12
TGGTAATCGAGCACGGCGAGCGTCCTTGGGAATTGCGCCGCGGCCCGTTTGCCGAAGACGAATTCAGCAAACTGCCAGAACGCGAGTGGACCCTGCTGGTTCAAGCGGTCGATCAGTTTGTGCCTGAAGTCAGCGAACTGCTGGAACAGTTCCGCTTTCTGCCGAGCTGGCGCGTTGACGACGTGATGATCAGCTTTGCCGCCCCAGGCGGCAGCGTCGGCCCGCACTTCGACAACTATGACGTGTTCCTGCTGCAAGGCCATGGCAAGCGCAACTGGAAAATCGGTCAGATGTGCAACTCCGACAGTCCGATGCTGCCACACGCAGACTTGCGCATCCTCGCCGACTTCGAAGCCACCGATGAGTGGGTTCTGGAACCGGGCGACATGCTGTATCTGCCTCCACGCCTGGCCCACTGCGGCGTCGCGGTCGATGACTGCATGACGTACTCCGTCGGTTTCCGCGCGCCAAGCGCCGCTGAAGTGCTGACCCACTTCACCGACTTCCTCAGCCAGTTCCTGACGGACGAAGAGCGCTACACCGACGCCGACGCCGTGCCTGCGGTGGATCCACACCAAATCCAGCACGACGCCCTCGATCGGCTCAAAGCCCTGCTGGCCGAGCACATGAGCGACGAGCGCCTGTTGCTGACCTGGTTCGGCCAGTTCATGACCGAGCCGCGCTACCCGGAACTCGTGGTGGGCCCGGAAGAAATCGAGGAAGACGACCTGCTCGCCAGCCTTGAACAAGGCGCGATCTTGATCCGCAACCCAAGCGCTCGCCTGGCCTGGTCCGAAGTCGATGACGACCTGCTGCTGTTCGCCAGCGGCCAGAGCCGTTATCTGCCGGGCAAGCTGCGCGAATTGCTGAAAATGATCTGCGCCGCCGACTCGCTGCACATCGACAACCTTGGCGAGTGGCTGGCCGACGAAGACGGTCGCGGCCTGCTGTGCGAACTGATCAAGCAAGGAAGCCTGGGGTTTGCTGATGAATAAAATTCACGTAAGTGTCGCAGACTGGCAAAAGGATATCGCCGAGATCCGGCGCATTCGTGAGACGGTATTCATCGCCGAGCAATCCGTTCCGCCTGAGCTGGAATGGGATGCCGATGACGCCACCGCGGTGCATTTCCTGGCCTTCGAAGGCGACTTCCCGATAGGCACCGCCCGCCTGCTGCCGGATGGCCACATCGGCCGGGTATCGGTACTCAAGGACTGGCGCGGCCTGAAGGTCGGTGATGCACTGATGCATGCGGTAATTGATGAAGCCGAGAAGCGTGGGCTGAAGCAGCAGATGCTGAGTGCGCAAGTGCAAGCCACGGCGTTCTATGAGCGTCTGGGTTTTCACATTCTCAGCGAGGAATTCCTGGAAGCCGGGATTCCGCATGTGGATATGGTGCGTCACTCGGCCTGAGTGTCTGCCACTGATCGTTCCCACGCTCCGCGTGGTAATGCCTCCTGGGACGCTCCGCGTCCCATCGCGGCAAGTGACGCAGAGCGTCACAGGCTGCATTCCCACGCAAAGCGTGGGAACGATCACAAACACCACAAAACGCCCCGCCATTTTCGGATGCCGGGGCGTTTTGCTGTCTACGATTCAACTTGCCCCACGCCAGGCCGACAAACTGGCACTATCAAGGCATAAGAAGTCGGAGATAACGGATATGTCCCTACGCACCCTGCTCACCCCCCTTCTGCTGATCTGCAGTTTTTCAACCATGGCCGCCACCGAAATCGTGCCCCTGAACTTCCGCACCAGCGTCGACATGCTGCCCGTGGCGCAGGATTTCATTGGCAACGAAGGCCAGGTCAGCGCTTACGGCAATCAGCTGATTGTCAAAGCGGATCAACGCAAGATCGACGAACTTAAAGCCCTGATCAGCCAACTCGATGTCGCCGCCAAACGCCTGCTGATCACCGTCGACACCAGTGACAACAACTACCAAAGCAACGGCGCCAAGTCGAACCAGACCCGTATCATCCATCGCAGCACCGCCAGCCGTGACGGCGGCGTCCAGCAGGTTCAGACCAGCGAAGGCACACCCGCACTGATTCAGGTCGGCCAGAGCGTTCCGCTCACGAGCGCGCAGACCGATTCTTACGGTGATTTGCGCAGCCAGACTGAATACCGCAACGTCACTCAAGGCTTCTACGTCACCGCCAGCGTCACCGGTGAAATCGTTCACTTGGCTATCAGCACCAATCGTGACCGCATGAGCCAGGAACGTCCAGATGTAGTGAACGTGCAAAGTACCGACACAACTGTCACGGGCCGCCTCGGCGAATGGATTACGCTGGCCGGCGTCAACCACCAGAACCTGGCCGACAAACAGGCCAGGACCCGCAGCTATGCGACTCAGGGCAGGGATGACATGAACCTGCGGGTGAAAGTCGATACTTTGGACTAAAGCACCGGGAACTGACTGATTAGTCGTATTAGACCAAAGATGTAGTGGTCGAAAAAAAGCACTACAAAACGTTTGACGATCGAAAAAAGCAAAGGCATGATGGCCTCGCTCCCGCTAATCAGAGGCCCTGGCAAGGGCCTTCGAAGCGATGCTCGCACCTATCCCGCGAGCCGCTTCGTGTCTGTACCGCCCACAAGGTGTGTTTGACGAGGTTGCCGACTGGAACGAAGTTGTCCCGAGGGACGGAAGCTAATTAGGTAACCCGGCACCGCACTGAAGTTCGCACCAAGGCCCACGATGCCCGAATGCGCCCACCAGCTTGCCCTTACCTGCTCACTTCCCCTCGAGCCCATCGTTCATCCCGTCGCTACCCCGCCGAATCCGACTTGACCACCCAAGCTTCTGGTCAGCGAGCGCATGAATTTTCCACCGCAGTACAACTTTCCGTAAAAGACGCGACGAGGTTTATCTCCATGGCACTGACACGCGAACAGCAAATTGCAGCCCTCGAAAAAGATTGGGCTGAAAACCCACGCTGGAAAGGCGTGACACGCGCTTACTCCGCTGCTGACGTCGTCCGCCTGCGTGGCTCGGTTCAACCTGAGCACACCTTTGCAAAACTGGGCGCCGAGAAGCTGTGGAACCTGGTTACCCAGGGCGCCAAGCCTTCCTTCCGTCCTGAGAAAGATTTCGTCAACTGCATGGGCGCCCTGACCGGCGGCCAGGCTGTACAACAAGTCAAAGCCGGTATCCAGGCGATCTACCTGTCGGGCTGGCAAGTCGCTGCGGACAACAACTCCGCCGAATCGATGTACCCGGACCAGTCGCTGTACCCGGTGGACTCGGTTCCAACCGTGGTAAAGCGCATCAACAACTCGTTCCGTCGTGCTGACCAGATCCAGTGGAAAGCCGGCAAAGGCCCGGGCGACGAAGGTTACATCGACTACTTCGCTCCGATCGTGGCTGACGCTGAAGCCGGTTTCGGCGGCGTACTGAACGCTTACGAGCTGATGAAGAGCATGATCGAAGCAGGCGCCGCCGGCGTTCACTTCGAAGACCAACTGGCTTCCGTGAAAAAATGCGGCCACATGGGCGGCAAGGTACTGGTTCCTACCCAGGAAGCCGTACAGAAGCTGACCGCTGCCCGTCTGGCAGCTGACGTTGCCGGTACTCCGACCATCATCCTGGCCCGTACCGACGCTAACGCAGCTGACCTGCTGACCTCCGACTGCGACCCGTACGACCAGCCATTCGTGACTGGCGAACGTACCCAGGAAGGCTTCTACAAAGTGCGCGCCGGTCTGGACCAGGCCATCGCTCGCGGCCTGGCTTACGCTCCGTACGCCGACCTGATCTGGTGCGAAACCGCCAAGCCGGATCTGGACGAAGCTCGTCGCTTCGCTGAAGCGATCAAAAAGGAATACCCGGACCAACTGCTGTCGTACAACTGCTCGCCTTCCTTCAACTGGAAGAAAAACCTGGACGACGCGACCATCGCCAAGTTCCAGCGCGAACTGTCCGCCATGGGTTACAAGCACCAGTTCATCACCCTGGCCGGCATCCACAACATGTGGCACAGCATGTTCAACCTGGCGCACGACTACGCCCGCAACGACATGACTGCCTACGTGAAACTGCAAGAGCAAGAGTTCGCTGACGCTTCGAAGGGCTACACCTTCGTGGCTCACCAGCAGGAAGTGGGCACCGGCTACTTCGACGACATGACCACTGTGATTCAAGGTGGCTCGTCTTCGGTAACCGCACTGACCGGTTCGACTGAAGAAGAACAGTTCCACTGATCTGCTTCGCTTGAGACACCAGCCGCTGCGGGCCGAATAGAAAGCTAACCGCAGCGCTGCACATCTGACGCCCCGACTGGTTCGGGGCGTTTTTTTGCCTGGGATTTCTCCCTGACACGCCCCGACCCTGTAGGAGTGAGCCTGCTCGCGATGGGGTCGTGTCAGCCAACCATTCTCTTAATGACCCACCGCAATCGCGAGCAGGCTCACTCCTACAAGGGTCCGTGGTGATGCAGGTAAAAACATTGATCCAGCGCGGTATCAGTGCCAAAAAATCCGCTAAAACAGTCACCTTCGCTACTTGCTGTAACGCACATAAAAGACAACTTCCCGGCCCTTGCCCGGACAAACAGTTTAAAAAACATCGCAAACAATACTGATTATCATTTGAGCAGAATTATGTTCGTTACATTTCCCACAAAACAATATTGATGAAAACCCGGCTAATGCCCGCCATGCATGGGCTGCGGGGCTTTGGAGGTGCGCTATGTCCTTATTCCTATAAATAATTTCGCTATAGGAATTTTACTTGCTGGGTGTTTAGCCATAAAATCAGCGGGATTGATTGCTGCGACATATCGTCACTGCGTTGTTACTTTTTCAAGCTCAGAGACCTTTGCTCTCTGTTAAGGATTACCAGCATGCCCGAAGCGACAGGACTCATGGCCCACAACTGGGGCTTTGCCATTTTCCTTCTGGGCGTCGTCGGCCTATGCGCCTTCATGCTCGGCGTCTCCAGCCTCCTTGGGTCAAAAGCCTGGGGTCGCAGCAAAAACGAACCGTTTGAATCCGGCATGCTGCCTACAGGTGGCGCCCGTCTGCGGCTCTCAGCCAAATTCTATCTGGTCGCGATGCTCTTCGTGATCTTCGATATCGAAGCCCTTTTTCTCTTTGCATGGTCTGTGTCCGTCCGCGAAAGCGGCTGGACCGGATTCGTCGAAGCTCTCGTTTTCATAGCAATTCTGTTGGCAGGCCTTGTCTACCTATTCCGAGTGGGCGCCCTTGACTGGGCTCCGGAAGCTCGTCGTAAGCGGCAAGCGAAGCTGAAACAATGAGGCTTTGGCAATGCAATACAATCTCACCAGGATCGACCCCGATGCTCCTAACGAGCAGTATCCGATTGGCGAACGGGAAACCGTTTCCGATCCGTTAGAAGATCAAGTCCACAAAAACATCTTCATGGGCAAGCTCGAAGACGTGCTTAACGGCACGATCAACTGGGGGCGCAAGAACTCCCTGTGGCCGTATAACTTCGGTCTTTCGTGCTGCTATGTGGAAATGACTACCGCCTTCACGGCGCCCCATGACATCGCGCGCTTTGGCGCCGAGGTAATCCGGGCATCGCCGCGTCAGGCGGATTTCATGGTTATCGCCGGTACCTGCTTCATCAAAATGGCGCCGATCATTCAGCGTCTCTACGAGCAAATGCTCGAACCTAAATGGGTTATCTCCATGGGTTCGTGTGCCAACTCCGGTGRCATGTACGACATCTACTCTGTCGTTCAAGGGGTGGACAAGTTCCTGCCCGTGGACGTCTACGTGCCTGGCTGCCCGCCCCGTCCTGAAGCTTTCCTGCAAGGCTTGATGCTCTTGCAAGAGTCGATTGGACAGGAGCGTCGTCCGCTTTCCTGGGTCGTTGGTGATCAAGGCGTTTATCGCGCCGAGATGCCTTCCGAAAAGGAAAAGCGCCGCGAACAGCGAATCGCAGTCACCAACCTGCGCAGCCCCGACGAAGTCTGATCCAGATCTGCTTCTTTAATAGAACGAGACACTGGCTTCATTCTTTACGTTGACCGAAAGCGATAAATAACCATGACTACAGGCAGTGCTCTGTACATCCCGCCTTACAAGGCAGACGACCAGGATGTGGTCGTCGAACTGAACAATCGTTTTGGCCCCGAGGCGTTCACCGCCCAGCCAACCCGCACCGGCATGCCGGTGCTTTGGGTTGCGCGTGCCAAACTCGTCGAAGTCCTGACCTTCCTGCGTAACCTGCCCAAGCCGTACGTCATGCTCTATGACCTGCACGGCGTGGACGAACGTCTGCGCACCAAGCGTCAAGGGCTGCCAAGCGGCGCCGACTTCACCGTGTTCTATCACTTGATGTCGATCGAACGTAATAGTGACGTGATGATCAAGGTCGCCTTGTCCGAGAGCGACCTCAACGTGCCGACCGTGACCGGTCTGTGGCCGAACGCCAACTGGTACGAGCGTGAAGTGTGGGACATGTACGGCATCAACTTTGCCGGCCACCCGCACCTGACCCGCATCATGATGCCGCCGACCTGGGAAGGTCACCCGCTGCG
>NZ_JBFUKU010000293.1:0-6463 GCF_056400685.1 Pseudomonas sp. P5_A12
GTGAAGACCAGGGCCGGCCATCACTGGGCGTTTATTCGTCGAGGTGGCGAGGCCACTCCTGATTCATCGCCCGGTCGAAGATGCTGGACATAAGGATGTACTCAGGGGCGTACAACACCCACTCAGCATCAACAACTGGCCGCTGGAACAGCTCAAGCACCGCGGTGAATCGCCAGTGACTCACGCCAACCAGCGTCGGCCCCGAGTACATTTCTTTGAACCGGGCCTCGTATGTTTCCAGTCCCAGCGGCGTTTTCAGGCGAACCTCAAACCACATTACCCCTGAGATCAGGACGTGTTCGAACCACCCCTCGAACAGCTGCGTCTGCTCATCGCTGAGTAGCCACGACACTGACGCCTCGGTGGGAACGCTGCTATACAGGCGCCGCTGCACAGCGCGCCCACTCATTTTTTGTGACCGCAGCAGCGGGCTGACCGGCTCGAAGCCGTAACCGTCCCGCAGCGGCAGGGGCAATCCCTCCGGATAGGCAATCATCAGCAGTCCTTAATTAGGCGCGAGGCCGTTGTCATCGGCGTAGTAGTCGTCGCGATACTCGATCGCAGTGAAGCTGCACGTTCCGTCGCTGTCGGGAGCGATCTCGCTGAGCATTGCGCTGTAGCCCACTTGCGTGGATGCGGCGAACAGCAAGCGCGCCGGCTCGATCGACAGGTCTGTGATCAGGTCAAAGTCCAGGGCACTGGCCGGAATGCTCATCGTGTAGTCCGACAGTTGAGTCGGTGCGATCAGCGGCGTGGCCGAGCCGTCGTGCCGACGTATCAGGATGCGCGGATTTTCCACGTTCCAGTCCAGTGGATCAGTCACCTCCAGCACGACCACCGCGCCAACCACCTGTGCATCGACGATCAACGCCGACTGGCTGGTGCCGGGGATATCGTCAGCCAGCACAATATGATCCAGGCGCTCATAGCAAAGCGCTTCCAAGTCCGTGTTGCCCGAGTAAGCCCATCGCTGGTTGAGGTGTTTGCGCAACTTGCGCATGCCGATGCGCCACGCACGGTTGCGATCCAGCACGCCATCGAGGTCCAGTGTTTCCACCTTCAGGCCGAGGCTTCCAGGCATCCGGCACGGAACCGTCTCAATTGACCAGGTCTGTGGGTCGAGATACTTCACGTCGACGCCGTCAAAGTCATCCGGGCTGGGAGCCGTGAAGCTGGCGTTGAGCTCGGTGTTCATTTCGTGGTTGGTGATCGTGCCCCGGAACGTCTGCACGCCTTCGCGGATAGAGCTGATCAGGCCATCGGTCAATGTCAGGTGACTCATGCCGGCAGCGAAGATCTTTTGCAGGACTTCGCGCACCGTTGATTGCTTGGTAAATTCGAAGTCGAACGTCTCACCGCGCGGCGTCCAATAGCCTGCCTCCAGGTTATTGAGCTGATCCACATCTATTTCGCTGCGGTCAATGCCAAGGCTGTCGACCACGAGAAGCGCTGCATGGCTGATTGACCGCGGCGTCCCGCCGTCATACAGCCGCTCAGCCACCATGCTGACGCGCCGATCCGACTGCGCCCCCAAGCGATCGCCTGTCCGGATATCCGCCACGAAGATCGTGACGCCCTCATAGGACGTCGGAGTCGCGAGCTTTGAGCGAAGCCCGTACCAGTAAGCAGTGTCACGCGTGGTCCCTCCCGTCTGGGGCTCACCTCGGCGAACGCGAAACTGTGGCCGCATCCGGTAAGGCAGAGTCAACGAGAAGGTGAAGCCGATGCCGTCTTCTGTGCTCTCGGTAATCGTGTGCAGAATGGTGTTCCATGCCCCGCCCAATTCAGCGTCACGCCAGTGCACATGGATGTTGACCGTACCCGCCCGGCGGTGGCCGTTGCTTTTGTACCAGGCCAGGCCCGAYGGAATGTAGATGTCGTACTCGACCGTATTGGTCAGTTCCTGCTCTGGCGTGGCCATGAACGGGCCGAGCCAATTGAGCGACCCGGTATCGTCGGAACCCAGGGAGAAGTCGAGCAGCGTGCGAGCCGCAAAACCTGCCCATGCCGCATCAACAACACCCGCATCGGTCAGGCGTTGTACCTCCATCGTCAGCGCATCCAGGCTGGTGATTTCGTATTGGTGGCCGCGATAACCGAGAGCCATCCGCTGCGCGCCATCAGCGAGCCCAGCAAACGGCTCACCGTTTTCGTAGCGCAAGGTGATGTAGGCGGCCTGTTCTGGAACACCACCCGATGAGGCAGAACCCACCGTGTAGACCGGGCTCACACCGAACAGAGCAACCGGTGCGCTCGACTGTGACAGGACACCGCCTTGATACGGACTGTAGGGCTCAGCGATCAGCAGGCGGCCCGAGCTATCCTGAGCGGTCAGGCCCATACCTTCGAGCTGTGCGGTGATCGCCGACAGCACGCCGCTCATGTTCACGTAGTTGGCGGCGAGCGAAAGCGTGCGAGTGTCGCCCTGATAGGTGATGGTCCAGACAACCGCCGCGGTGCTGAAATCGTAAGTGGTTGGAGAGGATGCGCCCAGCACTGATGAAGGGCTGCCGCCCACCCCGGGCACTGGCGCCACATACGGCGAGTAGCCCGCAACCACCAGGTCGTAATCCACGTCGCTGGTCAGCGTGACCTTCATCCCGACAAAGGGTGCCAGATCACCCAGCGGCCCGCCGACCTGATCATAGGCACCGACGCTGGTCACCACGTAGGTGTTGGGGGCTTTCAGCGTTACGGTGGTGCCGACGGCCCAGGTGTCTGGAAACTCAGGATTGTCACCAGCCAGGCTCACGCTTAAACCAGCCAACACCAGCGCATCGGCCATCGCAGAGGATCCACCCGAGGCCGTTGACGCAGTGTCCAAGCCAGAGGTCCCGGCGTCGGTACCGCCCACCTCTCCGACCGAGTACCAGTTCTCCACTCGGCGATCGCCTGAAAGATCCGCACCAGGTGGATAAATGGTGTAGGACACGTCCGAACCGAAGGCCGCCAACGGGGTGTCACCGAGCTTCATGCTGCTGGTCAGAACCGAAAGATCGCCGGCGCCGACACACAGGCACAGCGTGGTATGCATCTCGCGCTTGTCGACGAAGCGGGACACCGGCTGCACCACGTAATCTGGATAGACCTTGCTGCGACCAAGGATCTCGCGCACAGGCTCATTCACTTTCGCCCGGTTGGCCTTGGCCGGGTTGGTGTCGATCGACTCACCCTGGCCCGGCTGTGTCATGTCCGGGGTCTTCATGGTCAAGACCATCACCAGTGCCACGGCGGCAATCGCCACGGCAGCCCAAGCGGCGATAACCGCAGCACCTACGCCGCGCGCTTCAGGGTAAATGCGCAGGTCGGTGTCAGGCAGCACGACAAAGCTCGCCCACTGATCCACCGGCAGGGTCACGCCATCCACCTCGGCGCAGATCGGGTGTTCGCGGTCCAAGTCGAATTCAGGAGCCTGAACCTTCAGCCACTCCACGAACAGAATCGGTGCGGGGATGACGTGACTTTCCAGCGGCTCGCCTTCCAGACGGCTTGGATAGATACGTATCATCGGTAGTACTCCACGCGGACAAACCGGCGCTCGAAACGACGGATAGGGGTAAAGCTGACGTTGCGGCGAGGGTTGATCTCCAGCACCTCAAGCGCGCCATTGATCTCGACGACGATGCCGACGTGATCCTGAACGCTCCCACGGTAAGCAGCGACAACAACGCCATGCCCAGGCGCGCATGGTGTGACCGTGCGCTGGATCATGTCATCGCACGCCCGGGCAAAGCCGCCATCTGCCTTGCGCATCTCGGACCACTCCGGCCAATCGGGCAGACCCAAGTCGCGCCGCACCTCCAGCACCAACCCATAACAGTCAACCTGCGGCCACAGTCGACCGCCCTCGACGTACTGGCCGATGGTGTATTTTTCGAGGTTCATAGGTAGCGAAGCCCTGGGAATTTATTCAGGTTGTAGGTGTTGCGCGGCCAGCCGGTGTCGAGCAGATCGAAATAGCCGGCGGTGATCGATGCCTGGGTAGCGGTTACGGTGCCGGACTTGATCTTGAAACGATGGGGCGCGTGGGCCGGGGCCCCGAGGTCGTCGGAGGTATAGACCCGGTAGACCAACGACATGCTGCGCCCGGCGGCCAAGGCCGAACGGATAAACGCAGAGGCAATGCCATCGATGTTGCTCAAGGCAAATTTCAGATCCTGCGTGCCATCGTCATTGCGTGCCGGGATGGCCAAGTCCATTCCACACGGCGTGCACGTCACAATGCCGCCGCTCTCCAGCATCACCATCAGGGGATCCCAGCCCTTGGTCATGTAGTAGGTCGTGAGGCCGTCGGATATCTGCAGCACTTCATGGATGATTTCAGGACCCGCACTTGCGTACAGCCTTTTCAGGATGCTCATCGCGCCGTCCTCCTCAACCCATAACCACTGGTGAGCGCGCGGGTGACCTCGCCGTTACCCTGGGCCAGATCGCGAGCGATTTCGCGCTTGGCCTGTTTGATGATGATCTTCATCTGATCACCGTCACGCTGCGTCTCCACCTGGGCGCCGGCGTAGTTGTGGACAGCGACATCCATGTTGCCTTTACCCTCATCCCGAGAAACGCGCTCAAGCGTCCGGTCAAGCTTGGCGCTCGTCTCAGCGGTGGTTACGCGCTCACCTTTCTGCAAGAGCCAGGTTCCGGTTTCCGGTACCGAGTCGAGGCCGTCGTGCGCCATGCCCGCCACCGAGCTAATCATGCCCATGAAACTGCCGGCGGACCCCATTGCAGAAGCCGCTGCGGCCGGGGCAGCAAGCGGACCAACCACCGGGATTGCTGCGGTAGAGGTGAATGCGTTCAGCGCAGCCATCGCAACCTGAGCCGTTCCCCACTGAATGAGCATTCGAAGTGCGGTCTCACCGAATGTCGACGCCAAGTCCGAGAACGAAAGCTTCCCAGTCGTTACAAAGTTGTACAGCGAGTCATTCATTCCGGCGAATGCCTCGGTAAACATATCCTTGGTTTGGCCTGAGATATCCCGACTCTGATCCAAGTAGTTATTCCATGCATCGCCAACGCCATCCATCCAGTTGCTCTGGGCGTCATCAAGTTGGTTGTAATAGTCCTCCTGGATCACCATCCGTTCAGCGAGAGCCTCGCTGAGCATGTCGGTTTCTTTGTCATACAACTCCTGGGTAATGTCCCCCCCATTGAGTTGTTTCTGTAAATCAGCGGCCTGCTTGTTGTAGTCCTGCTGAATCTCCAGATTGGTCTGCAAGCGCTCTTTGAATTTGTCGCCTGAGCCAGCACCAGCCAGCTCAACTTCAAACCCTTGTTTGATTGTTTGATTGCTGTCCTTCAGCGTATCCCCGAAGGTGGCCAGTTTTACGGCGTCTTCATTGGCCTGCTTCAGCTTGTTCAAGCCGTCCAGTTCAGCAGCCAGTCCCTCTAGGCGCTTCTGTTGCTGAGCATTGATACCAACAAGCTTGCCGGACTCGATCTCAAACTGAAGTTTGGCGATCTCAGTCGCATCTTTCCGGGCATCGTTTGACGTATTGATCAGCTCAATTTGACGCTCGTAGCCCTCTTCAGTGGTATCGAAGACGCCCTGCAATTTCTTCGCAGTCGCCTCAGCCGCCTTGGCTGCATCCTGCTGATCCTTGGTCAGAGCTTTAAAAGTGCCCGGACCCGCCGCCGCGCCAACTCCATTCAACGCATCAACGATTTCTTTCAGGTGCCCGCTTGCCTGTCCGCTCGAGCCCGCTTGGTCGATTCGCCCCCAAAGGTCGTTGTATTTTTTGTCCATCCCATCCAGATCATCGCCAACGATTGACGCCATCCGGGATGAGTTTTCGCCAATTTTTTTGATTGCATCGATCGGATTGGAAAAATCCACCCCATCAAAAGCGCCTACTACGATCGCAGCAACGCCAGCTATGGATTTACCTAGCAGCTCAAAGGTGTACGCAATGCCGACCGCAGTTTTCGCAGTAAATTTGAGAATGGCATTGAGGCCATCGGAAAGCACAGCAACCGAGGCGGTGTCCTTACTCAGACCGAAAAGAATGTCCGCATAATCGCTCAGCGTCGGCATTAGCGATGCCGCAACTTGATTTTTGATTCCGGCTAGGGATTGCTCTGCGAGCCAACTGGCAGCCGCCAAGCCCTGAGTAGCCTTGATGGTTTTCTCGTCCATGATCGCGCCAGCTTGCTGCGCTGTATCGCCCAGCACCTTGAACGCGGCACCGTTGTCTCGCAGCAGAGGCAGAAGCAATGTGGCATCGTTCGCCAACGACTCCATTTGCTGCGTCATTTCTGCCTGGCTGAGCCCTGCCTTTTGCAGACTGGACACGAACAGCTGCAATGCCTGGGGACCCGAAAGATTCCGAAACTGATCGGCCGTCACACCAACTTTAGGCGCGATGGTTGTGAAGAAGTCCTGCAACTCGCCGCCGCCATTGAGCAAAAAGTCGCCGACTTTGTCGTTCACATCCTTGAATATATCCGCCAGCTTGTCATGCTC
>NZ_JBFUKU010000294.1:0-6457 GCF_056400685.1 Pseudomonas sp. P5_A12
GGCGTCCGTGAAATCGCCTTCGCCGGCAAGCCGGGCTCCTACAGGGCGAAGAACGATGACGCGATGTCACAGTCCTAGTCCGTTTTAGTGATTCGAACACCGCCCGCGACACCACAGACTGGCGTATCAATCCGCCTTGCAGAGACCGCCCCCATGGAGTTCGCTTTTACCGAAGAACACCTGATGATTCGCGATAGCGCCGAGCGTTTTCTCGCCCAGGCCAGCGACTCGCATGCCGTGCGCGCCGCCATGAATCGGCCGGACGCTCATGATCCCGAAGTCTGGCAACGGATCGGCCAGGAACTGTACTGGCCGGCGCTGATGGTGCCCGAACGCTTTGGCGGTATGGGCCTGGGTTTTGTTGAACTGGCGATTCTGCTGGAACAAAGCGGTCGCTATTTGCTGGGTTCGCCGCTGTTCGCCACTGCGTGCCTGGCCACCCCGGCCCTGCTGCTGGGGCACAACGAGCCCATACAGGAGCGTTGGCTGGGGGCGATTGCCGCAGGTGAAACCCGTGCCACCCTGGCCTTCGCCAGTGTTCCAGGGCTGGAGGCTTGCAGTGTGCAAGCCGTGGCCGCGCCGCGCCCAGGAGGCTGGACCCTTGACGGCCAATACGCGCAGGTCATCGATGGCGCCTCGGCCGACCTGCTGATCGTCGCCGCTCGCGGCCCCGACACCCAGGGCGAACGGGGTATCAGCCTGTTCGTCCTGTCTGGCGATACGCCGGGCGTGGTGCGTACCCCCCTGGCGACCCTGGACCAGACCCGTCGCCTGGCATGCATTGAATTGCATGACGTGCAGGTCAGCGAGGCACAACAACTTTGCGGCCCCGAGCAGGGCTGGGCAGTGCTGCGTAACACCCTGTTGATCGCCACCATCGGACTTGCCGCCGAGCAGACGGGTGGCGCGCAACAGGCCCTGGACCTGACCCTGGCCTACATTGCCGAACGCCGGCAATTCAAACGCACCATCGCCAGCTTCCAGGCGATCAAGCACCGCTGTGCCGACATGATGCTGCAAGTCGAATGCGCCCGGTCGGCCGCCTACTACGCCGCCTGTGTAGCCCAGGAACATCTGGACCCGAAAGGCGATGTCGCCGTGGCCCAGGAGCTTGAGCAGGCCGCCGCCACGGCAAAAATTCATGCCAGCGAAGCATTTTTCCACTGCGCCGCCGAGTCGATCCAACTGCATGGCGGCGTCGGGTTCACCTGGGAATACGATCCACATCTGTACTTCAAAAGAGCCCGCGCCAGCGAGCACCTGCTGGGCAGCCCGGCGTTGCACCGCGAGCGCCTGGCCAAGCATCTATTGGGAGAACAACCATGAAAATCGGTTTCAGTCGTGCAGACGAAATATTCCGCGAAGAAGTTGCCCTGTGGCTGGCCGAGCACCTGAGCGGGGAATTTGCGCCACTGCGCTTTCGCGGCGGCCCGGGTGATGAACACAGCTTCCCTGAGGAGCGCAAAGCCTGGGAGCGCAGGCTTGCCGCAGGTGCCTGGATCGGCGTCGGCTGGGCCAGGGAACACGGCGGACGAGGACTCTCCATCAGTCAGCAAGTAATCTTCCATGAGGAATATGCCCGCGCCGGTGGCCCCGGGCGCATGGGTCATATCGGCGAAGGCCTGGTCGGCCCGACACTCGCCACCTTCGGCACCCCGGCCCAGCAAAAGCGCCTGTTGCCCGGGATCCTCGACGGCAGCCAGTTCTGGTGCCAAGGCTATTCGGAGCCGGGGGCAGGTTCGGACCTTGCCAACGTGCAGACTCGGGCGAAACTGGATGCCACGGGCGAACACTGGTTGATCAGCGGGCAGAAGGTCTGGACCTCCCTGGCGCACGAGGCCGACTGGTGTTTCGTGCTGGCGCGCACCGAGCCTGGAAGCCAGGGACATCACGGCTTGTCATTCCTGCTGGTGCCGATGGCCCAAGACAGCATCCGCGTGCAACCGATCCAGCAACTGACCGGTACCAGTGAATTCAACGAGGTGTTCTTTGATCAGGCCATCACGAGTGCCGACAACCTGATCGGCCAACCGGGCGATGGCTGGAAGATCGCCATGGCGCTGCTGGGTTTTGAGCGCGGCGTATCCACCCTGGGTCAGCAGATGCAGTTCCACAATGAACTCGACGAAATCATCCGCATCGCCCGCACTAACGGTGCCGCGCGCGACCCACTGCTGCGCCAGCGCATCGCCCAGGCCTGGAGCGGGCTCAAGGTGTTGCGCTACAACTCGCTGCGCATGCTCTCGGGACCGCAAGACGGGAGCCTCGGTCGAGAAGCGATGATCTACAAACTGGCCTGGTCCACTTGGCACAGCGACCTGGGCAAACTGGCCATGGACGTGCTGGGCGATGCCGGAGAAATCCTCGACGCAGCGCCCTACCAGCTCAGCCGCCTGCAGTCGCTGTTCCTGTTCACCCGCTCCGACACCATCTATGGCGGCAGCAATGAGATTCAGCGCAATGTGATTGCCGAGCGGGCACTGGGCATGCCGCGTGAACCACGGGTCACCCTTTAAACGGTGTCCCGCCCAGGACAATGATGACGCGGTGGGACAACCACGCCGCAGCGTCGGGTTCGGATTGATCGCTCCCACGATCCTGCCGTGGGAACGATCAGCACTTCAGCGCACGCGAATCTTCGGGGCATCCGCCCCACGACGCAGCGTTTTAAGAAAGCCTTCCAGCGGTGCCGGCTCGGCGATCTGCGGCAAAGCGTCCTTGTCCGGTCGTTGCGCCCAGAATGCGTCCCAGGATGGAAAGAGCTCGTGGAAGGAACCGGCGTACGGCTCGCGCCCTGGCCAGCGTACCTTCAAACCGCCGATCGGTGGTTTGTTCAGGTCGGTCGCGTACCAGTAGCACGGCAAGCGGCGACGGAAGCACCAGCGCCCGTCGATTCGCTCATAGTCGTCCCAGTACAGCATCTGCATGATGACCCACTCGGGCCCCGTCTCATGTTCGTTCTTCGAATAGACCACGCCGGTGGCGTGATCGGCATCGCTGAACTCGATGATGTGTTGCCCCAGGTGATGGGAGGTGCCATGGAACTGCTTGCGCATGGTTTCGTCCAGCCACACCTTGAGGTGCGCGCGACCGGTTTTGTCGCGGCCCACGCGCACGTCCGGGGCGAAGCAGTTGGCCATGGCATCCATATCACGCATGTCCAGAGACAGGGCATATTTGCCAGCCAGTTGGCGGATCGCGTCCAGCGATTCCAATCGATCGATGCGCGCAAGCAATGCGCTCGGGTCCTGGCTCATCAATCGAGCACCGTATACAGGTCCGAACCGCGCCCGCCGTCCACCGCCAGGCTGGCGCCGGTGACATACGAAGCCTCGTCGCTGGCCAGAAACAAAATGGCGTTGGCCAGTTCCACCGGCAGGCCGACCCGTTTCATCGGGATCACTTTTTCAGTGTTGGTACGGGTCTTGTCGTCGCCCAGCATGCCGGCTGTGGCCGGGGTGTCGACCACTCCCGGGATGATCACGTTGCAGCGGATGTTGTGCGGTGCGCCTTCGCTGGCCGCCGCCCGACTGAAGTTGATCACGGCCGCCTTGGCCGCCGAGTAACCGGCCATCCAGGCTGTGCCGAACAGGCCGCAGATCGAAGCAATATTGACGATCGAACCACCGCCCTGCTCTTTCATCAACTGCATCGCGGTACGGGTGCCCCAGAAGGTGCCGTCCACCGTAGTCGCGAAGTTGGCGTGCCAGTCTGCGGTGGTCATCGTGTCGATACCGCCCCAGGTGTAGGCCATTGCGTTGTTGACCAGAATGTCCAGACGTCCGTGGCGTTGTGCAGTCGCTTGAAGCGCGCCGACGTAGGCCTGTTCATCACTGACATCGGCCACGGCGATCTCGGCCTGACCACCCTGGGTGCGGATTTTTTCCTGCACACCTTGCAGCGGCTCGATGCGTCGGCCGCACAACACCACCGTGGCGCCCTCTTCCGCGAATCGCAGCGCGGTGGCTTCACCGATGCCGGAACCGGCACCGGTAACGAAGGCGATTTTTCCTTGTAAACGCTTGCTCATGGGTGTCTCCCTGATCAGATAAAGGCCATGCCACCGTTGACGGCGATGTTCTGCCCAGTCATGAAACTGGCGTCTTCGCTGGCCAGAAACACCGCGACCCTGGCGATCTCGTCGGTCTCGCACATGCGGCCCAGCGGCACGTTTTTCAGCAGCGCTTGCATGTAGTCATCAGGGATGCCGGCCATCATCGGGGTGTTAGTCGGTCCCGGCACCAGGGTGTTGACGCGTAYGCCACTGGCCGCCAGTTCACGGGCAATCGAACGGGTCAGGCCCATCACCCCGGCTTTCGAGGCGCAGTAGTGGCTTGGGCCGTCGCCGGTCAGCGCGGCGGTGCTGGAGAGGTTGATGATCGCGCCCTTGCGGCCACCCTTGACCATCAGCCTGGCGCCTTCACGGCAGCACAGAAAGGTGCCACCGAGGTTCACCCCGATCACTCGCGCCCAGCTCTCGTCCGGGGTATCGAGGAAGCTGTCCAGCGCGCCCACGCCGGCGTTATTGACCAGAATGTCGAGGCCGCCGAAGTGCTGCTCAGCCTGGCCCATGGCATCGGCCACGGACGCACCATCACCGACGTTACAGGCCAGGGCCAGTACCTTGTCACCCAAATCTGCCAGGCTCTCGGCCAGGGCCGCCTGATTCAGGTCGACAGCCACCACCTTGGCACCTTCGGCGACAAAACCACGCACGATGGCCTGGCCCATACCCTGGGCGGCGCCAGTCACAAAGGCCACTTTATTGAATAACTTCATAGCAATCTCCGAATGTGCAAATACGCTGCGGCCCGCTGCCGTTGCAGTGGAGCCGTCCCGTGCATGATTAGCGGTAAGCGCCCGGGCACACATCGTCCGATGGGACTAGCGCCGCGTGGTCTGAACGGACGATGTGACTAGCTCGATCAGAGCCCAGCATTCGCATTGCGCGCACCACGCCAGTCGCTGCGTTTCCCTTCAACTCGCTGCATTCAATCTGCTGCAGTGCCTGGCGCGGTTGTGCTTCATGAATCCGCAGACAATGGAGAACCCCCATGAACCAATCCGTAGACTTGCCCCTGCCCGTCGGCCATTACGCGACCCTGCCAAACGGCCTGCACCTGCACTATCTGGATGAGGGCGCAGGCCCCGTGGTGCTGTGGCTGCACGGCAGCGGGCCGGGCGCCAGTGGCTTCAGCAATTTCAAGGGCAACTACCCGCAATTGGTCGCCGCGGGCTATCGCAACATCGTGCTTGACCTGCCGGGTTTCGGTCGCTCAGACAAACCCGAGGACGTCCAGTACAACCTGGATTTCTTCGTCGACTGCGTGGCCGCGTTCCTGGAGTGCATCGGTGTGCGGCGTTGCACGCTGCTGGGTAATTCGTTGGGGGGCGCGATCGCCCTTGGCCTTGCCCTGCGCCTGCCTCAACTGCCACAGAGTCTGATCCTGCTGGCTCCGGGTGGTGTCGAGGAACGGGAAACCTACTTCAAGATGGAAGGCATCGTGCGCATGGTCAGCCTGTTCAGCGCTGGCCCCATTGGAATGGAGGAGATGCGCAGCATGATGCGCCTGCAGCTGTTCGATGATTCGATTCTGCCGGAAAACCTGCTGCAAGAACGCGTGGCGGTGGCAGTGACCCAGCCCAAGAACCTGTTCAGCACCATGATGGTACCGAACATGGAAGCGCGCCTGGGTGAGATCCAATGCCCGATCCTCGGCTTCTGGGGAACCAACGATCACTTCAACCCGGTCAGTGGCGCCCAGCGCATCATCGACGGTGCGCCCAATGCCCGCTTCATCGTGCTCAACCGCTGCGGGCATTGGGTCCAGGTGGAACACCGCGAACTGTTCAACCGCAGCTGCATCGACTTCCTGCAAAACGGTTGAACCTGTAGTAACGGGGCACCGTGGTGTATTTGTAATACCGCGTCATCGTTTTTCRCCGGCAAGCCTGGCTCCTACAGGGAACCAGGCGCCGCAGTGACCTAACGACCCGCCGCCGGCTGACGGTTCAATTCGGCGTCGCCGGGCTGGCCAAGCACACAGGAGGTGCCGCCGGGGGTGTACATCATGGCCACGCAGCGGTTGCAGGCGGTGCAGATTGAGTCGCGGCTGGCGCCACTGGCGAGTTTGTTGACGTAGTCATTTTCGGCCAGCAACACCCGCCCCATGGCGACCAGGTCAAAGCCCTCGGCCATGATCTGTTCGATGCTCGCCAGGCTCTTGGCGCCGCCCAGATATGCCAATGGCATTTTCACCGCCGCACGCACCTTGCGCGCATGTTCCATCAGATACAGTTCTCGGAATTCTACGGTCGGCTCTTTACGGCGCTGGATGGCCATGGCCAGGGCGATAATCTTGTTCTTCTGCTGCACGCGGTTTTCCTTGGGGAAGGAAGAGCCGAACATGGTGGTGATCGATTCGGCGTTCATCCCGGCGCTGAGCACCAGTAAATG
>NZ_JBFUKU010000295.1:0-6447 GCF_056400685.1 Pseudomonas sp. P5_A12
CTGACACTCCGCCTTCGCGAGCAGGCTCGCTCCCACAGGGGGCTGCGGGGTTAGTGAGAGTGGCGTGGGACTTCTGCGCCGCGGCAGCCGACCAGGAAGTCGAAGTCGCAGCCCTGATCCGCTTGCAGTACATGGTCGATGTACAGCTGACGATAGCCGCCCAGGATCATTTGCTGGGGTGGCTGCAAATCAGCCATGCGCGCCGCCAGTTCAGCATCCGGGATATCAAGATGCAAACGCCCGCTGGCGCAGTCCAGCTCGATCCAGTCACCTTCTTTCACCGCAGCCAACGGCCCGCCCGCTGCTGCTTCCGGCGCAACATGCAGAACCACGGTGCCATAAGCGGTGCCGCTCATGCGCGCATCAGAGATGCGCACCATGTCGGTCACACCTTGCGCCAGCAGCTTGGCCGGCAAACCCATATTGCCGACTTCGGCCATGCCCGGGTAACCCTTCGGACCGCAGTTCTTCATCACGAGGATCGAGTTGGCGTCGACGTCCAGCTCCGGATCGTTGATCCGTGCCTTGTACATGTCGAAGTTCTCGAACACTACGGCCCGGCCGCGATGCTGCATCAGTTCAGCCGTCGCGGCGGATGGTTTGAGTACTGCGCCCAGTGGCGCCAGGTTACCGCGCAACACGCAGATGCCGCCGTCGGCGCGGATCGGGTTGTCGAGGGTGCGGATGACCTCGTCCTGACCGTAAATCGGCGCGTCTTTGGTGTTCTCGCCTAGGGTCTTGCCGTTGACGGTCAAGGCATTCGGGTTCGGGATCAGGTTGGCTTCACCAAGACGACGCAATACCGCTGGCAAACCGCCAGCATAGTAGAACTCTTCCATCAGGAAACGCCCGGACGGTTGCAGGTCGACGATGGTCGGCATGCCGCGACCGATGCGGGTCCAGTCGTCCAGTTCCAGGTCCACACCGATGCGAYCGGCGATGGCTTTCAAGTGGATCACGGCGTTGGTCGAACCGCCAATCGCGGCGTTGACACGGATGGCGTTTTCGAAGGCTTCCTTGGTGAGGATCTTCGACAATTTCAAGTCTTCGCGAACCATCTCCACCGCACGCATGCCGGACATGTGCGCCAACACATAACGCCGTGCATCCACTGCCGGAATTGCTGCGTTATGGGGCAGGGAGGTGCCCAGTGCTTCAGCCATGCAGGCCATGGTCGACGCCGTGCCCATGGTGTTGCAGGTGCCGGCCGAGCGGGACATGCCGCCCTCGGCCGCGAGGAAATCGTCAATGGTGATGGTGCCAGCCTTGACCTGTTCGCTGAGCTGCCAAACAACCGTGCCGGAACCGATGTCCTGGCCTTTGTGCTTACCGTTGAGCATCGGTCCGCCGGTGACGACGATCGCCGGCACGTCACAACTGGCCGCGCCCATCAGCAGCGCCGGGGTGGTTTTGTCGCAACCGGTCAGCAGCACCACGCCATCAATCGGGTTGCCGCGAATGGCTTCTTCAACGTCCATGCTCGTCAGGTTGCGGGTGAACATGGCGGTCGGGCGCAGGTTCGATTCGCCGTTGGAGAACACCGGGAATTCCACGGGGAACCCGCCGGCCTCGATCACTCCGCGTTTGACGTGCTCCGCGATTTGGCGAAAGTGCGCGTTGCACGGGGTCAGTTCCGACCAGGTGTTGCAGATGCCGATGATTGGCTTGCCCTGGAACTGGTGGTCGGCGATGCCCTGATTCTTCATCCAGCTGCGGTACATGAAGCCGTTCTTGTCGGCGGTGCCAAACCATTGGGCGGAGCGCAGGGTGGGTTTCTTATCAGACATGATCGATTCTCTTATTGTATGACTATTCTGTTAAATCTACGGCCTAACATAAGCGCAAATTCGGACGTTTGGAAGTGTTGTTGGGTAATTAGTATTACTATATAGTCGTTTTCAACAGAGGGATGGCCCTGGCAGATTTTCTGCGAGAGGCGTCCCCTGAGGTTCTATAACAACAACAATCGGAGACCGAACTCATGAGCCAGGAACTGCGGCTTATTCGTCGCATCACACTGAAACTGATTCCCTTCCTGATCCTGCTGTACCTGATCGCCTATGTGGATCGCTCCGCTGTAGGCTTCGCGAAACTGCACATGGGCGCCGACATCGGCCTCGGCGACGCGGCATACGGACTGGGTGCCGGGCTGTTCTTCATTGGTTACTTCCTGTTTGAAATCCCCAGCAACCTGATGCTCGACCGTTTCGGCGCGCGACGCTGGTTTGCGCGGATCATGGTCACCTGGGGTGCGATCACCATCGGCATGGCCTTCGTTCAGGGGCCGAACAGCTTCTACGTGATGCGCTTTCTGCTCGGTGCGGCGGAAGCCGGTTTTTTCCCGGGCGTTCTGTACTACATCACTCAGTGGTTCCCGATTCGCCATCGCGGCAAGATCCTCGGTCTGTTCATTCTTTCTCAACCCATCGCGATGATGATCACCGGCCCGGTGTCCGGCGGCTTGCTCGGCATGGACGGCACCCTCGGTCTGCACGGCTGGCAGTGGCTGTTCATCGTCATCGGTACGCCAGCGATCCTGCTGACTTGGCCGGTGCTGCGTTACCTGCCTGACGGCCCGCAACAAGTGACGTGGATGGACCAGTCCGAAAAGGACTGGTTGGCCGGCGAGTTGAAAAAGGACCTTGCGCAATACGGCCAGACCCGTCACGGCAATCCGTTGCACGCGCTCAAAGACAAGCGTGTGTTGCTGCTGGCGCTGTTTTACCTGCCGGTGACGTTGAGCATTTATGGCTTGGGTCTGTGGTTGCCGACGCTGATCAAACAGTTCGGCGGCACCGATCTGGTGACGGGTTTCGTTTCAGCAGTGCCGTACATTTTCGGGATCGTCGGCTTGCTGATCATTCCGCGCAGCTCCGACCGGTTGAATGACCGCTACGGTCACCTTGCCGTGCTGTATGTGCTGGGTGCTATTGGCCTGTTCTTCAGCGCCTGGCTGACGGTGCCGGTGTTGCAACTCGCAGCCCTTTGCCTGGTGGCGTTTGCCCTGTTTTCATGCACCGCAGTGTTCTGGACCTTGCCGGGCCGGTTCTTCGCCGGGGCCAGTGCGGCGGCCGGCATTGCCTTGATCAACTCGGTGGGCAACCTAGGCGGTTACATCGGTCCGTTCGTGATCGGCGCGCTGAAGGAATACACCGGCAACCTGGCGTCGGGCCTGTATTTCCTGTCCGGTGTGATGGTGTTCGGGCTGCTGCTGACGGGCGTGGTGTATCGGTTGCTGGAGCGCAAGCATGTGCTGCCGGCTGAGCAGTTCGCGGCCAGCGCGCGTGGCGCCACTCGCACCTGACACCGAATAAACAAACACCACCAATCCCTGTGGGAGCGAATAAACAGGAGAAAATCATGCGTTTGGTTCAATTCGAATTGAGTAACGGCGAGCGCCGCGTTGGCGTCGTCGAAGACGGTCTGGTGCTGGAAGTGCGGGACGCACATACCGTTCGTGACCTGGCATTGGCGGCGATCGAGGCGGGCACGAATCTGGAGCAGCAAGTAAAAGTCCTGGGGCTGGGCTCCAGCCACGACTACGCTGAACTGCTGGCCACGCTACGCATCCTGCCGCCGCTGGATCACCCGGACCCGGCGCACATGCTGGTCAGCGGTACCGGCCTGACCCATTTGGGCAGCGCCTCGGCACGGGACAAGATGCATCAACACGCCGGTGACGAAGCGGCAATGACCGACACCATGCGCATTTTCAAATGGGGCGTGGAGGGCGGCACACCGGCAACAGGGCAGGTCGGCGTACAGCCGGAATGGTTCTACAAGGGCGACGGCAGTATCGTCGTTCGGCCGGGCAAGCCGTTCCCGCTGCCGCCCTTCGCCGAAGATGCCGGCGAAGAGCCGGAGCTCAGCGGCCTCTACGTCATCGGCCATGATGGCAAGCCTTATCGTCTCGGTTATGCGGTCGGCAACGAGTTCTCCGATCACGTCATGGAGCGTAAAAACTACCTGTACCTGGCGCACTCTAAATTGCGCAGTTGCAGCTATGGCCCGGAGCTTCGGGTTGGCGAGTTGCCGCAACACCTGGCCGGCACCAGCCGCATCCTGCGCGACGGTGAAGTGTTGTGGCAGAACGAGTTTCTCAGCGGCGAGGCCAACATGTGCCACAGCCTGGAAAACCTTGAGTACCACCATTTCAAATACAGCCAGTTCCTGCGTCCGGGGGATGTGCATATTCATTTCTTCGGCACCGCGACCTTGTCCTTCGCCGATGGCATCCGTACCCAACCGGGAGACGTTTTCGAGATCAGCCAAGCCGAGTTCGGCGCACCGTTGATCAACGGCATTGCGCCGGCTGAAGCGGCGTTCCTGCCCGGCACCGTCGGCACCCTTTAAGGAGATAGGCATGACCCGCATTCTTGGACACAACTACATCGGCGGCCAGCGCAGCGCCGCCGGTTCGCTCAAACATCAGAGCTTCGACGCCAGCACCGGCGAGGCATTGCCCCACGATTTCTACCAGGCCACCCCGGAAGAAGTCGACGCCGCCGCCAAGGCCGCCGCAACGGCTTACCCGGCCTATCGCAGCCTGAGCGCTGAGCGACGCGCACAATTTCTCGATGCGATAGCCGATGAGCTGGACGCGTTGGGTGACGAGTTCGTCGCCGTGGTCTGCCGCGAAACTGCACTACCCGCTGGCCGCATTCAAGGTGAAAGAGGCCGCACCAGCGGTCAGATGCGCCTGTTCGCCAAAGTGCTGCGTCGCGGCGACTTCTACGGTGCGCGCATTGATCGGGCGCTACCGGAACGCACGCCGCTGCCGCGTCCGGACTTGCGCCAATACCGCATCGGCCTCGGCCCGGTCGCGGTGTTTGGTGCCAGCAACTTTCCCCTGGCGTTCTCGACGGCTGGGGGCGATACCGCCTCGGCCCTGGCGGCCGGTTGCCCGGTGGTGTTCAAGGCACATGGTGGTCACATGGCCACGGCCGAATGGGTGGCTGACGCGATCCTGCGTGCCGCAGAAAAAACCGGCATGCCGGCCGGTGTGTTCAACATGATCTTCGGTGGCGGGGTCGGCGAAGCGCTGGTCAAGCACCCGGCGATTCTGGCTGTTGGTTTTACCGGTTCGCTGAAGGGCGGTCGCGCCTTGTGCGACATGGCCGCGGCACGTGCGCAGCCGATCCCGGTGTTCGCCGAAATGTCGAGCATCAACCCGGTGATCGTGTTACCGCAGGCGTTGCAGAGCCGGCTTGAATCGATTGCCCGTGACCTGACCGCGTCGGTGGTTCAAGGCTGTGGTCAGTTCTGTACCAATCCCGGGCTGGTGATCGGGATTCGCTCACCGCAGTTCAGCGCGTTCGTGCAGCAGGTCGCCGGGTTGATCAACGATCAGCCGGCGCAAACCATGCTCAATGCCGGGACCTTGAGCAGCTACGGCAAAGGCCTGGAAAAACTCCTCGCGCATTCCGGCATCACGCACCTGGCCGGCAACGCGCAACAGGGTAACCAGGCTCAGCCGCAGTTGTTCAAGGCTGATGTCAGCCTGTTGCTGAATGGCGATGAAGTCTTGCAGGAGGAGGTGTTCGGCCCGACCACGGTGGTGGTTGAAGTGGCTGATCAGGCGCAACTCACGGCGGCGCTGAACGGGCTTCATGGGCAGCTGACGGCGACGATCATTGGTGATCCGGCGGACTTTGAACAGTTCGGTGAATTGACGGCTTTGCTGGAGCAAAAGGTCGGGCGGATTCTGCTCAATGGTTATCCGACCGGCGTGGAAGTCTGCGATTCGATGGTCCACGGTGGGCCGTACCCGGCGACGTCCGATGCGCGCGGCACCTCGGTGGGCACCTTGGCGATTGATCGTTTCCTGCGCCCGGTGTGCTTCCAGAACTACCCGGACAATCTCCTGCCGGACGCGTTGAAGAATGGCAATCCGCTGCGCATCCAGCGTTTGGTGGATGGGCAGCCGTCGCGCGAAGCCCTGTAACTGATTGTTCCCCACGCTCCGCGTGGGAATGCCTTAATGGACGCTCTGCGTCTGCTTGGGACTCGGAGCGTCCCGGGCTGCATTCCCACGCGGAGCGTGGGAACGATCATGAGTTATCATGGCATCTTTCCCATTTAAAGATTGATTGCCATGACTACCGAAGCCGATACCTTGCTCACCACCCTCGAACACTGCGACATGGTGGAAATCGACGGGTTGCACGCGTTCGAATTCTCCCTCGATGAAGACGACAACCTGCACATCGAATGCATGGATGGGCGAGCGGCCAAGCACTGGGAGTTCACCCCGGCGCAGATTCAGGCAGCCACCTTCGACTCCACTCTGCAAAGCTGGGTGATCACCGGCGATTCCGGCGAACATCGTCTGGTGTGCCTGACCGCTATCGGTGGTCATGACGACGAGGACGATGAGCTTGAGGGTGCGTAATCTCTGGCCGCTATTGATCGCCGGCAGCGTCGGCGCGATGGGTGTTCAAGCTGCTT
>NZ_JBFUKU010000296.1:0-6446 GCF_056400685.1 Pseudomonas sp. P5_A12
GTCTTGTCCGCCGGGCAGATTCGCCAGCGCTTTCCACAATTTGCCAACGTGCACGACACTGCCATCGGCTATTTCGAGCCTGGTGGAGGCTTTGTACGCCCTGAACGTTGCATCGACGTGCAGCTCAAGCTGGCCGAACAGCACGGTGCAATCCTGCACAAAGGCGAGACTGTCACGCGGATCAGCTCGAACGAGCAGGGGGTCAATGTCACCACGAACCTGCGCACGCTCTTTGCCAACAAGCTGGTGATCAGCGCCGGCAACTGGAGCAGCGAATGGCTGGGCAAGCCGTTTGACAGCCTGCTCAGTGTCTACCGGCAGAAGCTGTTCTGGTTCGAGCTGGAGGAGAGCGCCGGGCTGCTGGGCCACTCACCGACATTTATCGTCACCCACGGTCGTGGCGACGACAAAATCAATTACGGTTTCCCCGCGTTAAACGGCGAGGGCAGCCTGAAAATCGCCACCGCGCAGTACCACACTACTTCGTTGCCGCAAACAATGGATCGAACGGTCTCGGCGGCCGAAGAGCAGGACATGTACGAGAACCAGGTACACGGCCGCATCGCCGGTGTTACCTCAAAGGTAGTCAAGTCTGCGGTCTGCGCCTACACCGTGACGCCGGATCGCCATTTCATCATCGATGAGCATCCGTCGTTGCAGCACACCTTGGTGGTGTCAGCGTGTTCTGGTCACGGTTTCAAACATTCCGCTGCACTGGGCGAGGCGTTTGCGCAGTGGTGCATGCGTGGCTCGACCGACCTCGATCTCTCTTCTTTCTCCCTGAAACGCTTCGAAGGAAAATTATCGTGAAACGCGTCGCTCTCTCCGTTGCACTGCTGGTCGCAGCCATGGGTTCTGCCTATGCCGAAACCCTGAAAATCGCGGTGGTGCCTGTGCCCCATGCCGAGATCCTGGAATTCCTCAAACCCGAACTGGCCAAGGAAGGGGTGACGCTGGATGTCAAAGTCTTCTCTGACTACATCCAGCCAGACCGGCAGACGGATGAAGGCTTGCTGGACGCCAATTACTTCCAGAGCAAGCCGTACTACGAGGCGTACAAAAAAGACCGCCCAAGCAGCGATCAGGTGCCCATCGTCGCCGTGCACATCGAACCCTTYGGTGCATATTCGAAGAAGATCAAGTCCATTAGCGAGCTCAAGGATGGTGCCACCATTGCCATCCCCAACGACCCGACCAACTCCGGTCGTGCGCTGCTGCTGATCGCCAGGCAAGGCCTGATCACCCTCAAGGATCCCGACAACATCATGGCGACGCGCCTCGACATTGTCAGCAACCCCAAGCACCTGAAATTTCAGGAGCTGGAAGCGGCCATGTTGCCGCGCGTACTTAACCAGGTCGACCTGGCATTGATCAACGCCAACTATGCGTTGGAAGCAAAGCTTGAGCCTCACAAGGATGCGCTGTTTATCGAAAGCTCGGAGTCACCCTACGCCAACTACCTGTATGTACGTCGCGACAAGGCGAACGCCCCGGCCGTATTGAAACTCGGTGCTTTGCTTAATTCGCCTGAAGTGAAGAAGTTCATACTTGAGCGCTATCACGGCGATGTCGTACCTGCTTTCTGACGCGCAGGCGCTGGTCTTTTGTTGGGGTACCTCAGGGGCTGCTTTTGGCATGACCAAGTGAAACTCATTCACAGGACTGCTGGGCCTCCCTCAAAAAGACCAGCGCCCGCTTGAAATCTCACAGCACCTTCCAGTTGCTGCAAGCTTTTTGTAAACGCCCTGCGCAAGACGTCTGCATGTGTAGCGAAATAGGGCACTACCTGCGCGTCAGAGTCACTCAGCAGGTCATCAAGATGTCGGCAAACCTGCTGCAACTCCACAACGTCGACCGAGATTTAGTCTGTTTTGACCGCACAGGGCAACTTCTCGCGCAGTTGCCCCAGCAGCGCTTCCACAGGCTCAGTCAAAACTTCCAGGCAGACTTGCAGCTCATCGTCCGGTCGCTTGTCGCGCAATGCCTGCTCCAATGCATCTGCAGCCTGCGCGACAGTGTCAGCACCGATGGTCGCAGACATCCCCTTGCAGGTATGGGCCAACAGTTCAGCCTTCTCCAGCGCTCCCACCGTCAGCGCCGAGCGCAACTGCGACAGCAAGGGACTCTGGCCGGCCAGGTAGATACGCAACATGTCCAGATACAGGTTGTGCTTACCCAGCACCCGCCGTAGCCCGGCAGCCACGTCCACGCCACCGAGATTCAAGTTCCCATGGGGCGCGACATTGGCCGCTGGGGCGCCTACATCCACAGGCACTACACCGGTAGGTTCGATCCAGCGCAGCAGAGTACGGAACAGTGCGTCTGGGTCGATCGGCTTGACGACAAAATCCACCATGCCGGCCTCCATACAGCGTTCGCGATCGGCCAGCATGGCGTTGGCGGTCATGGCAACGATGGGCAGATCACGCTTGCCTGGCAAGGCACGAATGGCACGGGTCGCGCTCACGCCATCGAGTATTGGCATCTGCATGTCCATCACCACCAGGTCATAGTCGTTTGTTTTCACCCTGTCGACGGCAATTTGCCCATTGCCAGCGATATCGACCAGCAATCCGGCATCGCTCAGCAGTTCGCTCGCCAACTGCTGGTTCATTGAATTGTCTTCGACCAAAAGTACCCGGGCACCGACAATCGCCGCCATGATGCCCCCCATGGGAGCCTCCTGCGAAAGGCCGGGAGGAGCGCTGTTAATGTCATCCACCGCCAGCATCCGACCGCTGTTCGGGTTGGGCCCCGGCAGTATTTTGCGCGTTTCTGACACGATGCCCACCCGAGCGGTGAACCAGAAGGTCGAACCCTGGCCCATGACGCTGTCCACGCCGACCGTGCCGCCCATCAATTCCGCCAGTTTCTTGGCAATCGCCAGACCCAGGCCGGTGCCGCCGTATTGGCGGGTCGTCGAGGAGTCTGCTTGCTGGAAGCTTTGGAACAGGCGCCCCATTAGCTCTTCGGACAGGCCGATGCCGGTGTCCTTGACCGCAAAATACAGCAGCGCCTCGGACTCGCTGTGCTCATGCAGACGAACCGCGATGGAGATCTCACCCTGTTTGGTGAATTTGACCGCGTTGCTGGCAAAATTCACCAGGACTTGCCCCAGGCGCAGCGGGTCGCCCATCAGCGTGGTCGGGACGTCGCTGGCCACATCGAGGATCAACTCCAAGTTGCGCTGCGCGGCCCGCGTACCGACCAGGTTCACCACGTTGTCGAGCAACTCCTCAAGGGTGAACTCGGTCTGTTCGACATTCAACATGCCGGATTCGACCTTGGAAAAGTCGAGCACGTCGTTGATGATGCCCAGTAAATGCTTGCCAGACTGCTGGATCTTGCCGATGTAGTCGCGCTGGCGCGGGTTCAATTCGGTTTTGAGAGCAAGGTAGCTCATGCCGATAATCGCGTTCATCGGCGTACGAATCTCATGGCTCATGTTGGCCACGAAGTCGCTTTTGTGTTGGTCGGCGATCTGAAGTTGACGATTCTTTTCCTGGATTTCGGCGATCAGGCTGGCGTTCACCTTCATGCTGGCGGCTTGCTGCGCGAGCACATCCGTCAAGGCAGCCGTGCGCTCTTCGACCTTGTGCTCCAGTTTTGCGTAATACACTTGCAGTTGTTCGAGCATTATTTTTAACGCGTACAACAGGCTGGAGCGGTCGTTGGCTTTGGTTTGCAGTGCCACTGTCAAATCACCGGCTGCCACCTTGCGCGCAATATCCGCTGCATAGGACAGCTCACCACCAATCTGCCGCACAATCATGCGGGTAATCAGCCAACCTATCAGGATGACCAGCACAATGACGCCTATCACCAGGCCCACCATTGCCTGGCCGATCTGCCCCACGATCACATCGGCTTCGGCTATCCGGTGACTGGCGGTTTCCTCGTTGATCTTGATCAGCGTCTCCAGGGTTGTCTGCAACACCCTAAAGCGCGGCATAACCTCTGCCTGCAGCGCCGCGAGGCTCTCCTCATTCCTGTTCACCACCCCCAACGCAATCGCCTTCTGTGCCGCCTGGACATAGAGCGGCCACTGCTGGTCGAAAACGATTAAGTTTTGTTTCGCGCCATCAACCAGTAACGTCTCGCGAAACGCATTCATAATGTTGACGATGTGACGCTCCGATGCCTGGCTCTCCGATGTCAAGGACGCCATCGCTTGCGGGTCGTTGTCCGTGCAAGCCTTGTAAATCCGGGTCAAATCATCCTTAAGTTCACTATTGGCGTACCCCAGGTCGCGAATCGGTACCAGTCGATCGGCGTACATGCTGGCCATCAAGTGGGAAATTTTGTAGATATTCATGTAGGCGAGTACGCCAATCATCAAAGCCATTGCGGAAACCGCAAGGAAAGTGAAGATCAGCTTTGTCCCCAGCTTCAGTTTCATGAACCACTGCATACTTACTCTCCCGCCACATAGGGCGAAGCTCTCACACTGCGCTCTATGTCAAGATCAAGCAGCACCTCTAACTCACTCAGGACTGAGGTGAGCGACTCGGAATTTGTCGCTGCGACCGGAGGTTAGATATGACCGCTTCGTCGGTAGAAATGAAGACCATCCATTTGGCAAACGGCCGGGATCGAGGGCAGACCGCAGCAACCGTTGAGGCTTTGTTGTATTTCTGCTCCTCTTGAAGTGCACAACGGCTGCCCGCCGGCAGGGCCGTAGACCTTCAAAACCTGGCGATCTTGCTCAAGGGTAGCTTGACCTGTTGCTCGCGCTGCAGAAAGTTTAATAACACTACAACCCGCGCCTCACCTTCCATCCTCAGGTAAATTGCCTGCAGCTCGGCAAAGGGCCCGTCAGTGATCCGCACTGGCTCACCGCTGACCGGGAAACAGCGACTCACTGACCACTGCGCGCCGCCCCTTGACGACACGCTCGCAGCAAACCTGTGGCCGATAGCAGGCATAGCCTTGCCTGATCAGATTGTCTTCTGCCCGCTCGTCCTGTCGGGACTTGCAGTGCACCAAATACCAAGCCTTCACTCCAAGCTCCATCTCTGACTCAATCCAAGGACTCTCCGAGCCGCTTCGGCCAGGCATACGACCTTGCAGAACGTTGAATAACTGTGGCAACTCATCGAACGACGTGCGGCGGATAAAACGGCCGACTGGGGTAATGCGTGGGTCAAAGCGGCTGGCCTGGGTCACTTTGGCGTCATCGTGAACAAACATGGAGCGGAATTTCCAGACCTTGATAACCCTGCTGTTCCAGCCATTGCGTTCCTGCTTGAACAGGATCGGCCCCTTTGATATCACCCACTGGCTCCAGATCGGACTCCACCAGGCCCACCAGCGGGGCCTGACTGGTCGTGGAGAACTTGTCGGCCAGTCGAATCACCTTGCCGCTGCTCAATGCATGGCTGCACCCCAAACTTGTCGGGGTAGCGAATGCTCAGACGTTGCCGATCTGGGGATTGATCCGTTCGTTCGCAATTACTTGCTCGCGTATTTCCTCGGGGGGCTATGGAGATGCATTGAGGAGCGGCGCCCAACCATGGCTGGGCGCCATTTGACTCAGCCAGTGTGGTGACTCTCGGCAAGGCCGTAGACGGTTGTGTCGATGCCTTCGAAGCGCGCTTTTAACTGCAGCGCCAGATACAGCGAATAATGCCGTGACTGATGCAGGTTGCCACCGTGGAACCAGAGGTTTTCCTGCTGTGTTGGCTTCCACATGTTCCGCAGTTCGCCCTCGTATGGGCCAGGATCATTCGTGGTTCCAGAACCCAAGCCCCAGCAGCGGCCGACCTTGTCCGCTACTTCCTGGGAAATCAGCTTCGCCGCCCAACCATTCATTGAGCCATAGCCCGTGGCGTAGACGATCAGATCTGCCGGTAGTAGGCTGCCATCGTTGAGTACGACGGCATCTGCTTCGATGCGTTCGACACCCAGGCCAGGCGCGCTCTTGAGCTTTATCGTGCCGTTAGCGATCAGTTCTGAGGCACCGACGTCGATGTAGTAGCCAGAGCCACGACGCACGTATTTCATGAAAAGGCCAGACTCGTCGTCACCGAAGTCGAGCATGAAGCCGGCCTTGGCCAAGCGCTCGTAGAAGTCCTTGTCACGCTCCTTGATCGCGTCAAAGATGGGTTGATGAAAGCCAGGCATTACCTTGTAGGGGATCGAGGCGAACAGCATGTCAGCCTTGTCCGTGGTCAAACCCGTCTCCAGGGCGTCTTCTGAGTAGAGCCCGCCGAAGACGAGATCCATTAAACTGTCGGAACGCACGATGTGAGTGCTTGAGCGTTGCACCATGGTCACCTCGGCGCCGTTCTCCACCAGATCGGCGCAGATATCGTGAGCCGAATTGTTCGCACCGATGACCACCGCGCGCTTGCCACTCCAGGCGTCTCCGCCGGGATGGCGACTGGAATGATGCTGCTGGCCATTGAAAACTTCGGCACCCGGATAAGAGGGAATATTGGGTACAC